>CBDUSX010000006.1:0-24606 GCA_965369935.1 uncultured bacterium | reverse complement strand
GCGGCTGCCGGGCGTGAACGTGCTTACCGCGCTTTCGGAGAAATCTGCGGAGGCTGTATACGGGTGGCCCTTCAACGAGGGGGCCGTTGGGCGGGAGGCCTGTGCGCGCATTGTGGTGGGGCTCTCGGGCGCGGGACAAGGCCAATCAGGAATCACCCCCCGGGTGACCCGCTTCTGCGGCGGGAGAACCCATCGGTTTGGCGGGGAAGCGCATGAGCGAGACAGTGCTGCGGGTGGAGGGGCTGACCAAGCGCTTCGGGCGCTTCACCGCCCTGAAGGACGTGAGCTTCAGCGTCGAAAGAGGCGAGGTGGTGGGTCTGCTGGGTCAAAACGGCGCGGGCAAGTCCACCACCATCAAGATTCTGTGCAATCTGGTGCGCCCCACCTCCGGCCTGGTGCTGCTGGAGGGCAGGCCCATCACCGGCGGGCGTTCCGCGGAGCACCGGCGGCGCATGGGCGTGATCGTGGAGGCGCCCAAGTTTTATCCGCAACTGAGCGGCCGCGCCAACCTGGAACTGCTGGCGCAGATTTACCCCGTAGGCCTCGAAAAGGTGCGGGCCCTCCTGAATCAGGTGGGCCTGGCAGAGCGGCAGGAAGAGCGCTTCGGGCGGTTCTCGATGGGCATGAAGCAGCGGCTGGGGCTGGCCGCGGTGTTGCTCAACGAGCCCAGCCTGATCATCCTGGACGAGCCGACCACCGGGCTGGACCCGGTTGCGCAGGAGCAGATTCACGAGTTGATCCGCACACTGACGCGCGAGCACAAGGTGACCGCGCTGCTGTGTTCCCACAATCTTCCGGAAGTGGAGGCCCTGTGCGTCCGTGCCCTGGTGCTGCACCGGGGGGAGTTGGTGCTCGACCAGTCCCTGCGCAGCAAGGCAGGCATCGCCAAGGTGAAGGGCATATTCAAGGGCATTGCCGAAGAGGCGACGGCGAGGGGGGATTTGGGATGATTGCCGTGTTGACGCGTCAGGAATTCACAAAGCTGTTCGCCTACCGGTATCCCTACCTGATGCTGGCTCTGGTGCTGGCCGCCCAGATCGTGCACATGCTGGTGGTGGCGCTTGCGTCCCCGGAGACCACTCTGGACGTGGTGAGCGGACCCCAGTTGTGGGCCAAGGGTGTGAGCACCGGCTTGCGTTTCGGGGAATATCTGCTGCTGGTGATCGGGGCCATGGGCTTTTCCCAGGAGTTTGCCCAGGGCACGGTGAAGACGATCCTCATGCTGCCCGTGCGCAGGTGGGAGTGGGTGGCGGCAAAGCTGGTATTCCTGATGCTGCTGGCTCTGGGCCTGCTAATCGCAATTGTGGCCGTGGGCCTGTTGATTGTCGCCCTCACCGTGGGCTGGGGCGATGTGGTGATTGAAGAGGTGGTGCTGTACCGTGCGGGCGAGGTATGGGGGCAGGTGCTGAAGGCGACCCTGCTGACGGCGGTGTTTCTGATGCCTGTGTGCGCATTCGGCCAACTGGTCGGCATGTATTTCTCCTCCTCGGGCGCGGCGGTCGGCTCGGCGCTGTTGCTGGGAATCGTGCTGGAGGCGGCGGGGGCGTTGGGGGGCTTCGGCAGGTACTTCTTTTTTTACCACCTGCACCGCCCGGTCGGCATCGTGGAAAAGCTGGGGAAGGGCCTGCCCTTCAAGTGGGATGGGGTGTTGATCTGGGGGCTGGGGGCCTGCGTGATCAGTTTCGTGGGTTTCTCCATATGGCAGATCGTGCGCATGGAGCGGATGGACATCGCGGATTAGCCGGCGGGCAGGGGAAGCTTGGAAGACCCTGCCGGTTGACCGAAAATCCGTGCTGTGGCAATGTCTTGGAGATTTTACCGGCGGCACGTCATTCCGATCCTCTCCTGGTGCATGGCCTCCAATGCAGGACCTGAAGGGAAAAGTCGCGTTGGTGACGGGCATCGCCAACAAGCGCTCCATCGCCTTTGCCATCGCCCGGGACCTGGCCGGCCACGGTGCGCGGCTGGTGATCGCCTACCAGCCCTTGGCCAGGGAATCCAACGAAGACAACATCCGGAAGCTGACGAATAATCTCAAGCCCGACCTGCTGCTGCCCATGGACGCAACGGACCCTGCGTCCGTGAGCGCCATGTTCGGAGAGCTCCGGGACAAATTCGGCCGCCTGCACGTGCTTATCCATTCCATCGCCACGGCCAAGCGGGAGGAGTTGGCGGGCCGGTTTCTGGACACTTCCCTGGATGGTTATCTGTTGGCCCAGCACGTGAGTGCCTACAGCCTGATCGAATTCGTGCGTGCCGCCCGTCCGCTGATGGAAGAGGAAGGGGGCTCCGTGGTCGCCATGACCTATATCGGCAGTGTCCGCGCCGTACACAACTACAACGTAATGGGCAGCGCCAAGGCCGCCCTGGAAGCCAACGTGCGCTACCTGGCCAAGGATCTGGGGCCGGAGAACATCCGCGTCAATGCCGTGTCCGCCGGGCCCATCCGCACCCTTTCCGCCTCGGGCATCAAGGATTTCCTGGATTTGTTGCACCAGGCGCGGGATTTGTCGGCCTTCCAGCGCAACGTAACCCAGGAGGAGGTGGCCCACGCAGCGAGCTTTCTGGCCAGTTCCCTGTCGTCCGGAATCACCGGGCAGGTCATTTACGTGGACGCCGGCTACAACAACTTCGGATGAGCCCCCCGGGGGCTCCATTTCGGCCCTGCCATGAGCGAATCTCTTTCGGTGGTGACGTGGAACGTCAATTCCCTGCGGGCGCGTATGGAGCACGTCACGCGCTGGCTGGGGGATCACCGCCCGGAGGTCGTTTGCCTGCAGGAAACCAAGGTCGCCGACGAGCAGTTTCCCGCCGAGCCCCTGGAGGAGTTGGGCTACCAGGTCGTGTACTCGGGGCAGAAGTCCTACAACGGCGTGGCCATCGCTTCCCTGGCGCCTATCGAAGATGTGCTGGCGGGGTTCCACGGAGACGGCCGGGAGGAGCAAAAGCGCCTGATTGCCGGCACCATCAGAGGGGTGCGGGTGGTCAACGCCTACGTGCCTCAGGGCAGCGCGGTGGACTCCCCCAAGTTCGCCCACAAGCTGGAGTTTCTGGCGGAACTGGCGGAATACTTCGCGGCCCGCCACGATCCGCAGGAGCAGTTGGTGTGGGTGGGGGACATCAACGTCGCGCCGGCGCCGGAAGACGTGTTCGATCCGGAGGAAATGGACGGGCAGGTCTGTTATCACCCGGCGGAGCGGGAGGCCCTGGAGCGCATCCGCGCATGGGGCTTTCAGGACCAGTTCCGCAAATTCGAGCAGGGAGCAGGGTTCTACAGTTGGTGGGATTACCGGGCGGCCGCCTTCCGCCGCAACCGCGGCCTGCGGATAGACCTGATCTGGGCCACGGAGCCCCTGTCAGGGCGCTCGACGGCCTGCTGGATGGACCGCGAAGAACGCACCCGCGAACGTGCGTCCGACCACATTCCCGTGATGGCGGTATTTGACTTGCGGATGGACTGATTATTGCTTTGATCGCCTTGGTTTATGACAGGACTGGTGATATATTTCGTTGTATTGTGTGATACTTGGTAAACAGGCGGGGAAATAAGCCCGCAGACAGGTGGTTGGTGGCGGCGCGGATGGCAGAACCGGCGCGGTTGCTGCGGACGCTGCGGGATTAAGGATGCTCACGGGTTTTCCGGCCGGCTGCGTAAATTCGGAGAAGGATCATGAGTTCGGTACTTTCTCAAAATGAAGTGGATGCGCTCCTGAAGGGGATTTCCGGGGGCGAATTCGAGGTTGACGAGGAAGCGGGCGAGGATTTCGGCGAAGACGAGATCATACCCTTCGACCTGACCAGCCAGGACCGCATCATCCGGGGGCGCATGCCCACCCTGGAGATCATCCATGACCGCTTCGTGAGGATGTTCCGCCTTACCTTGTCCTCCGCCCTGCGCAAGGTGGTGGACATCAGCGTGCGCTCCACCGAGTTGATCAAGTTCGGGGAATTTCTCAAGACCCTGCCGGTGCCCTCGTCTCTCAATCTGTTCCGCATGAGCCCCTTGCGGGGCAACGCCATCATGGTGCTGGAGACACGGCTGGTCTTCACCCTGATAGACCTGTTTTTCGGCGGAACGGGCGAGTTGGAAGTGAAGGCCGAGGGCCGGGATTTCTCCGCCATTGAGCAACGCATGATCAAGCGGGTGGTCATCAGCGCCCTGGAAGACCTGCAAGGTTCCTGGCGCCCCGTGTTTCCCGTGCAAATCACCTACTCGCGCTCGGAGGTCAATCCCCAGTTCGTCGCCATCGTGCCCCACTCAGAGGTGGTGGTGGTCGTGACCTTCGACGTGGAAATGGGCCGGGCCCCCATGTCCGTCACGGTGTGCATCCCCTACTCCATGATCGAGCCGATCCGGGCGCGCCTCAACGCCGGTTTCCAGAGCGACCAGAACGAGGTGGACACCACCTGGCTCAATCGCTTCCGCACCAACCTGAACTCCGCCAAGGTGGAAGTGGCCGCGGAACTGGGGCGGGCGGAAATTTCGGTACGGGATTTTCTGAATCTCAAAATGGGCGATATCGTGACCCTGGAACAGGAAGTGGACAGGTCCCTCAACGTGACGGTGGAAGGGATCGTGAAATACAGGGGCTTCCAGGGGTCGTACAAGGGCCATCAGGCATTGAAAATCAACGAGTTGGTGTACACGCCGCCGGTGGTGGATGAAATCCTGCTCCTGTGAGGAGCCGGCCGGGTCCGCCTGAGCATTGTCCACGGCGTATTGTGTGGGTTTCGATTCTTCCCGATTTCATTTGCATTGTGACAGGCGGCAGCATTGTGCGAAGCGGTTGTGCAATGACCCGGTCCAGCCCGGCTTGCGCCCGCGGGCGTCGGCGTGTATGCCAGGAATAATGACCCGCGTCAGGGCCTGTTCCCCTGCTGCACCGCGCCAGTTCCGGAGAGTGGTGAATGGCAAGCTGGATTCGGTTCCGATTCGAAAACGGTGATTCCGTCCTCGTCAACGCGGACGAGGCCTATTTCGTTTTCAAGACCGAGGAGCACCAGGTGGAGGTGTATTCTTCACGTTCGGTGCCCGGCAGGGACGCTGCCGGCACGCCAATCTGCGTATACACCTGCGAGTATCCGGACCAGGTATCCGCGGCGGAGGAGGTGATTTTCGAGGCCGTCGGCAAGGGCCAGTCGCTCACCGTCAGCCTGGACTTTCTGGACGAGCAGGCCGAGTACCTGAACCACGTCACCGGCGTGCGCATGGTGTTGCAGCTGCTCCACCAGGGAACCCTGCGCATTCCCATGGAAGATGGCCTGACGGACGGCGAAATGTTCGACCGCGAGTACGCCCAGCAGCGCTCGGAAATCAGCCAGTTCGAGGACATGCTGCACACCTACCTGGATGTGCCGGACGATTCCCTGCGCCGCGTGATCTGGGAAAAAGCCAAGGACTCCCCTTTCGGGTTGTCCCGGGACCACGACGAATGCCCGGACCATGGTTACCATCAGTACTGGATCGTGGAGACCCGTCCCGACCGCAGCTACAACTTCCGAAAAAAATACGACGACCTCGTCAAATCCCTCATCGAGCGGGAAGGACTGGGCTGGCAGGAAAGCCCGGGTTCCTGACCCTGCCGCGGGCGCGGATGCGCTGAATTGTGCGGACGCCGGAGGCGGCTTGCGCGGGCCTGACTCTACCTGCCCGCCTGCCGCGCGGCGGATGCGTTGACCCTGCCGCGGGGAGGTGGTAATGCAGGTCATTCCGCCGCAACAGTCTGGCAAATCGGTGTTCTTCCGGAATTGAGTTCCCCTCTTAACCGCGCTACCGGTGAAACGCAATGATCTATGAAGTAAGAACCTACAATCTGAAGCCGCGGGCCGTGCCCGGGGTGGAAAAAAAATTCGAGGACAGCCTGCCCCACCGCCTGAAGTATTCTCCCCTGGCGGCGTTTTTTCATACGGAAATCGGCCCGCTTAACCAGATCATTCATATCTGGCCCTACGAGTCCATGGCCGACCGGGAGCGCGTCAGGAGCGAGGCAGCCCAGGAGACCAACTGGCCGCCCAAAATCCGCGATTCGATCGTCTCCATGGAAACGGAGGTGTTCGCGCCATACCCCTTCTCGCCGGAACTCAAGCCCGGCAAACTGGGGCCGGTATTCGAGTGGCGCAGCTACATGGTCGCGCCTGGCGCCATCCCGGGCGTGACCGAGCGCTGGGGGCCCGCCATCGAGGCCCGCACCAAGCTCTCCCCCCTGGCGGTGTGCATGTACAGCGAAATGGGTACGCTCAACAAGTACGTGCACATCTGGGCCTACGAAAGCCTCAACCACCGGGCCGAGGTGCGCGCCAAGGCCCTGGAAACGGGCGTGTGGCCGCCGCCCGGCGGCGGGGACACCCTGATCTCCCAGGAGAACAAGATCGTTGTTCCGGCGAGCTTTTCGCCGCTGCAATAGCGGGGCCGGCGGGCGGAAGCTGGTTCAGGACAGCCGCTTGCGGCGGAGCCAGGATTCCACCACGTCCTTGTAGGTTGAAAGGGTGCGGAATGCCTCGGGCGTGCCCCCGTGGTCGGGGTGGGCCTGCTTGGAAAGGCGGCGGAAGGCGTTTCTCAGCCTTTTCAGGGTGACCGTTTCCAAGTCGAGTTCCAGGTGACCCAGGGCGGCGTGCAGGGGCGCTCCGTCCCTGGGTTGCACCGCCTGGTAGGACTCGTAACGGAATCCGCTGCGGGTCTTGTCCTTCCGCTGATCCTGCCAACGGCGCACGCAACGCTCCAACGCCTCTTCGAACCGCTTCAGCGAGGCATGGAACTGCTTGCGGAAGTTCCGCTCCCACTTGTAATTGAACTGGTTCACGGAAAAATTGACGATGTCCACGCTCCGCTTCAGGTATTGGAACAACTGTTCGGCCCGCAGGTGGGTGTAGCTGGCATGGGGCTTCCAGTAAAAATCCCGCTGGCATATCTCCTGCCACAGGGAGCGCTTGGCCCGCTCCATCCCCAGATCGTAGGGCAGCTTGAGGAAGTTGACGCCCCAGTGCTCTTCCCCAAGCCCCTGCTCGAGTTGCGCAATGTGGAATTCAACCGGGTCAATCAGCACCTTGTTAAAGCGCCGGTAATCCTGCGCGGAAAAAAACCAGGGGCTGCCCACCAGTTTCCAGTCGGTGCACTCGTAATAGCGGCAGAAAACTTCCAGCAGGGACTCGTCCTCGAAGAATCCCTGGGCCATCTTATCGGCGGCGTAGCGCTCCACGGCCGTGGTGGCGTCCCTGTGGTACCAGTCCCGGGTCTCGTGCAATTGATGCTCGGGAAACCCCACCCCCACCAGATTTTCAAATTGCCGCGGGTTTTTGCCCAGGTGCTCCAGCCGGGCCAGAATCGCCACATCGCCGAACACCCGGGAGAACCGCCCCTCGTTCCATCTCAGCATCGGAATATCATCGAGTCCGTGTCATGCAACGCGGCTCCGGCGCCCGCTGCGGTCAATACGGCAGCACTTGTATACGGCAAGCAAAAATGTCACGCCTCAAGCGCCATTCCACCCCTTCGCGTCTTGACTGAATGATAGCGACCGCGTAACCGGAAATAAAGGGTTGCAATAGGAGCTTGTCAAACCTTTTGCCAGTAATGCTACGATTGGATTATGAGTCTTCCGAAATCGTCTTGCACATAGGAGCCAGCAAATGACCTACGTCGTCACACCGTATTGCGATAACTGCAAATACACCGATTGCGTGGAAGTGTGCCCGGTCGAGGCATTTCACGAAGGGCCGACGATGCTCTATATCAACCCCGAGACCTGCATTGACTGTGACGTGTGCGTGGCCCAATGCCCTGTGGAAGCGATATTCCCGGAAGATCAGGTGCCCGAACAATGGGCCGAATACACCCAGATCAACGCGGATAAATGCGAGGAGCTCCCCACCATCTCCGCAACCAAGGATCCCCTGCCCACGGCGCGCACCCTGGAAGAAATCAAGGCGGCCGAAGAAAGTTGACCGCCCCGCGGAACCGCGGCTCCGGCCGCGTACGTCTTTGGGCGGAAGCCTCCCGCGACTCGCGGATGGTAGTCCGGCCGCAAGCGGAGAGACCGCCCCGGCGGGGGGTGCGCTGATTTGTCGAGGAAGGAGACCGCCCAATGGCATACCAGTTCGTTACGGTGGAAAAGTCCGATCACATCACCATCATTACCCTCAACCGGCCGGAAGTGATGAACGCCCTGCATCCCCCGGCGCACGTCGAGCTGGGCGCGATCTTCGACGAGTTCGACGCGGACGACTCGGCCTGGGTGGCCATCGTGACGGGCGCGGGGGACAAGGCCTTCAGCGCGGGCAACGACCTCAAGGTGACGGCCTCGGGCCAGACCTTTCCCGATCTGCAATGGAAAGGGGGCTTCGCGGGCATTACCACGCGCTACGATCTGACCAAGCCCGTTATTGCGGCGGTCAACGGAGTCGCCATGGGTGGCGGGTTCGAGATCGCCCTGGCCTGCGACATCATCCTCGCTTCGGAAAATGCCTTGTTCGCCCTGCCGGAGCCACGGGTGGGGCTGGTGGCGGGAGCGGGCGGCATGCACCGCCTGCCGCGCATGGTGCCTTTCAAGTACGCCATGGGGATGATGCTCACCGGCAAGCGCATTGACGCCGCGGAGGCCTACCGGATCGGCCTGGCATCGGAGGTGACGCCTCAGGACAAGCTGATGGAGACCGCCCGCCGCTGGGCCGGTGAGGTGCTGGAATGTGCTCCGCTTTCCGTGCGCCTGACCAAGCAGTCGGCCATGGCCAACTTCCATCTGCCGGTGGAGGAAGCCCTGAACTCCAAGCCTCCCCTGTTCGACGTATTCGTCAATTCCGAGGACAGGGTCGAAGGACCCGTGGCCTTTGCGGAAAAGCGCAAGCCCGACTGGAAGGGCCGCTAAAGCGCACCCGCACCCCCGCTGCCCGCCCGCCGTCCGCCGCTGGGAGGGCCGCCATGCGAGCCACAGAATTCGAGGAGCCGCAATGAAGTACAAGGACATCCTGTTCGACGTCGCAGACCGCATAGCCACCCTGACCTTCAATCTGCCCGATTCCCGCAATCCGATCAGCGGCGAGCGCATCATCGACGAGATCGAGGATGCCTGCCGCCAGGTGCGCTTCAGCGACGATGTGTCCGTGCTGATCGTCACCGGCGCGGGCAAGGCCTTCTCCGCGGGCGGCAACGTGAAGAACATGCGCGAGCGCAACCAGGGTTTCGGGGGCGGCCCCTTGCAGATCCAGGAGTCCTACCGGCGGGGTATCCAGCGCATCCCTCTTGCCATGGACGCGGTGGACGTGCCCATCATCGGGGCCATCAACGGGGCGGCCATCGGCGCAGGCTGCGACACGGCCATGATGTGCGACATCCGCATCGCCTCCACCTACGCCAAGTTCGGCGAAACCTTCCTCAACCTGGGGCTGATCCCGGGCGACGGCGGCTCCTGGTTTCTGACCCGTCTGATCGGCTATGCGCGCATGGCGGAGTTGACCTTCACCGGCAAGGTCATTGACGCGGAAGAGGCCCTCAAGCTGGGTATGGTCTCCAGGGTGGTCGAGGCGGAGCAACTGATGCCGGAGGCCCGCGCGCTGGCCGCGACCATCGCCGAGAAGCCGCCCCGCACCCTGCGCATGGCCAAGCTGCTGATGAAGCAGGCCGCGCGCATGGAGTTGAAGGATTTCCTCGACGTATGCGCCCAGGCCCAGGCGGTGGCGCAGAACTCCGCCGATCACAGGGAGGCCGTCGAGGCCTTCTTCGAAAAGCGTCCCGCCAAGTTCGTCGGGGAATAACGGACCTGCCTGCGCTTTTTCATCCACGGACAGCCCATGAGCCACCAGGGATGAGCCTTGCGGAAAAAGTCGCGATCGTGACCGGCGCCAGCCGGGGCATCGGCAAGGCCATCAGCCTGGCCCTTGCCGCCGAAGGCGCCGCGGTGGCCTGTGTCGCCACGACGGAGGAAAACGCCCGCCCCACCGCGGCGGAGATCGAGGGCACGGGGCGGCGCGCCCTGGCCCTGGGGGCGCGGGTGGAGCGGGCTGAGGAAGTCGAGGCCCTGTTCGGGCGCGTGGCCGCCGAACTGGGCGTGGTGGACATTCTGGTCAACAACGCCGGCGTGGTCGGCCCCAAGCCCATCCTGGAGATGAGCGAGGAGGAGTGGGACCACCAACTCGGGGTGAATGCCAAGGGGCCCTTCCTTTGCGCCCGTGCCGCGGCCCTGCAGATGCAGGCCCGGGGCGCCGGGGGCAGCGTCATCAACATCGGTTCCATCGCGGGAAACAACGCTTTTCCCAACCGTATCGGGTATTGCGCCTCCAAGGCGGCGTTGCACCACATGACGCGGGTGATGGCGCTGGAATGGGCGCAACTGGGCATCCGCGTCAACTGCATCGCGCCCGGCTACATCCTCACCGATATTTTCAGGAAGCTGGCCGCCCAGGGCGTCCTTGACCAGCAGGCCATGGAAAACCGCATCCCCCTGCGCAGGCTGGGGGAGGTGGAGGACATCGCCCAGGCCGCCGTGTACCTGGCGGGCGAGCAGGCGAAATACGTCACCGGCTCCGTGCTCACCGTGGACGGCGGGTGGGACGCCTACGGATATATTTGATATATTCGAATCTGATCGAAAGGAACGCGTCCCATGGCCAGCCCGATTCCGCAGAATGAGGAAGCCCGCGCAGGCGAATCGGCCGCCATGCCTGAAACCCTCCCCGCTCCGCAGCGCATGATCGTCTTTCAGGGCACGCTGTTCGGCAGCACCCTGGCCAAGGTGTTCAGCGCGCTGGACCCAATGGCCGTGGGCGCGGTGCTGGCCGTGCGTACCAATGATCCATGAGCGGTGAAGGACATTCCCATCTGGGTCAGATGGAACCGGCAGGAACTGGTGAGGATGGTCTCGGAAGAAGAGCCGGGCTGGTTCACCTACTCGATCCGCAAGAAACGGCCCCTGGGCGCGCGCTGGGCCCTCTACCGTCTCACCCTGCGCCTGCCCGGCTATCTGCGCTCGGTGCTGGTCAGCTTGCGGGCGCGCCTCGCCCCCGGGGAATCCCGCCCCACGCAGTCCCGCTGAGCATTTCCGCCGCACCGAGGCTGTGTTTGAGAAAACCGGGGGAACCAGTCCCCCCGCGCCCTGTGTTTTTAAGATGCCGTCATCTGCCAGGTTCGGCTGAAAGCCAACCCTGGCAAAGAACGGGTGCAGGGGCCCAAGGCCCCTGCTAGGGGGCATGGGGGGCAACGCCCCCCAAGGGGATTATGAGCATTTCGGCCAAGAATTAGCGCCGGTGCTAGCCGGATTTGCGCTGGGAGACCTTCTGCCCCAGGATCGAATCGCCGATCACGTTGCGCAGGGCCTGGGCCGTGCCGCCTCCGATGGTGAACATGCGGGCGTCGCGGGCCATGCGCTCCAGGGGGAAATCGCGCGAATAGCCCCGCGCCCCGAAGACCTGCAGGGCGTCGTTGGTGACGGCGATGGCCGCCTCGCTGGCGCTCACCTTGGCGATGGCTGCGAGTTCCTTGTCGGGATAGCCCGTCTCCGGATCGAGCTCCGTGGCCGCCCGATGCAGCAGCAGGCGTGCCGCGTCAAGCCGGATGCGGCTGTCCGCCAGCATCCAGCGCAGCCCCTGGAACTCTCCGATGGCCCGCCCGAACTGCTTGCGCTCCTTGGCATAGGCCAGGGCGTGCTCGTAGGCCCCCTGGGCGATTCCCAGGGCCACCGTGCCGGCGCCCACCCGTTGGGCGTTGTAGGCGGACATCAGGTTGCGGAACCCTATGGTCAGCAGGTTGCCCCGCGGCACCCGGCAATCCTTGAAATGCAACTCCGTCTCCGGGATGCCGCGCAGGCCCATCATGTAGGCGCGCCGTCCCACGGTGAAGCCGGCGGTGCCCTTTTCCACCAGCACCCCGCCGATACCCTGTTCCGTCCCGTTTTCCACGATTTTGGCGAACACAAGGTTGATGCGCGACACTCCGCCCCCGGTGATCCAGCTCTTATCGCCGTTGAGCACGATCTCGCCGTCCTCGATCACGCCGGTGGTTTGCATGGCCCCGGCGTCGGAGCCGGCCTCGGCTTCGGAAATGGCGATGGCCGGCTTGTCTCCCTCCAGCACGTAGGGCAGGTAGCGGGCCTTCAACTCATCGCTGCCGAATTTGAGCAGCACACCCAGGGCGCCCATGTTGCCTTCCACCACGATGCGGGCCGTGACGCCGCAAGCCTTGGCCATTTCCTCCGCCACCAGCACCGCCTCGAACAGGGAGCGCCCGGCGCCGCCCAACTCGGTGGGGATGGTCATGCCCATGAATCCGGCGGCCACCAGTTGTTCCACGTTTTCCCAGGGGTATTCCTCCGTCTCATCCCATTTGGCTGCGCGGGGTGCGACGAAGGCGGTGGCCAGCTCCCGCGCCTGCGCCTGGAGGGCGGTCTGTTCCGGGGTGAGCTTGAAATCCATGGCGGCCGATTCTGTGAGAAATGCGGTGAGAAAAGAGGTTGCCGGGCGGATTCAGCCAGGGGCGCCGTGCTTGACGGGATTACCCGGAGTGTACGGCATGCGGCCCGCTTAAGGAAGTTGCCTGGGCGGAACCTCCCGCGGGCTGCGCGCTCAGGATGCCGGTCTTGCCGAGGCTGGGTCGGGGCGCCGTCCGAAGCCCCAGGCCAGCAGCAGAGCGGCCAGCAGCACGATCTGCAACACTTGGTAAGTGCGCAGCTTGAGCAGGTCCCGCCGGTAATGGCCCAGCAATTCCGGAATCAGCACGTAGCGGGCTCCGGCCAGCCTGCCCGCACCCAGGGGCCTGCCGGCCTCCAGATCGGCGATCAACTCCGCGGTGCGCTGCTGCTGCGCCTGTTCCAGCCGGGTCAGGGTCAGGGCATGCCTGAGGGGCGCCAGCCGGGGCGAATCGCCGCCCAGTACCTCGCCGGGCCGCTCCTTCAGCAGGGCCGCGCGTTCCTCCATCTGCCCCAGAAACTGATAGCCCGCGCCAATGGTCCAACCCCACGCCGCCAGGCTCAGCCCCAGCAACAGGGTCTGGCTTCGCAAACGCGTGGGCAGCAAGCGCAGGACCAGATAGGCCGCAACAGTTCCCCAGAGCACCCCCAGCGCCGGGCCTCCGGCCAGCAGGCCGCGGGAGGGCCCGGTGAGGCTGAACAGGCTGTGGTAGACCGCCGCGAAGGCCAGCCAGCCGGCCACCCCGTCGCTCAGCCAAAGCACTCCCATCAGCCGGGCCGAAACGCCGTGAAAGACCAGCCAGCACAGCCCCAGCCCCATCAACAGCAAGGCGCAGGTGGAAAGCGCCCAGGGCACATAGTAGGGAGCCAGGGTCATGCGGGGGCTTGCTTGATGGCGGAGGTAAATGCCTGCCAGGGCGCCTCGGGCGCGTTGGCGGGCACGGGATAATACAGGCCGATCCGCTGCACGATGCCCCGGTAGCGCTCCCGCAGCACCCGGGGCAGATCGCCGCCGGCTTCGGAGACGGCGAAGGCGTCCATCATCTCGTCGGTGATGTGGCTGCCCATGCGGTCCCACTCTCCCTCTCGGGCCAGCTTGCTCAGCTCCCGGGCCACGGACTCCCAGCCGTGCAGGGCCATCACCTCCCTGTAGTTCGGCGTGGCGGCATAGAAGGAAATCTGCTCGCGGATGTTTGCTTCCTTCTGGCTTCGCTCGGCCTCCGTGTCTCCGGTGACGGCAAACACCGGCGCGAAGAGTTCGATGTCATCCACGGTCTTGCCGCGCTTTTTGGCGCCCGCGTCCAGGTTCGGACGCACCACCTCGTTCAGGTAACGCACGGAATGCATGGGGTGCACGTGAAATCCGTCGGCCACCTCCCCCGCCGTGCGGCACATCAGCGGCTTCACTCCGGCCAGAAATATCGGAATCCGCGGATGCTCGATGGGGCCCGGATTGAAGAAGGGCGTGATCAGCGTGAACTTGTAGAAGCGCCCCTCGAATTCCGGCTTGCTGCCGTTCTGGAACGTGTCCCAGATGGCCCGGATGCACTGAATCAGCTCCTTCACGCGCGGGGCCGGCGAGTCGGCAGGGGCCGAGAGCCGCCGCTCGTTGTGGGCCCGCACCTGGGTGCCCAGCCCCAGCAGGAAGCGCCCCTTGCTGGCCCGCTGGATGTCCCAGGCCACCGTGGCGGTGATCATGGGACTGCGGGCGAAGGCCACCGCGATGTTGGTGCCCACCTTGAGGCGGGAGGTGGCCAGGGCCGCAAGGGTCAGGGGCAGAAACGGATTGTGGAGGGATTCGAAGCTCCACAGGGCGTCAAAGCCCATCTGCTCCAGCCGGAGGGCCTCGCCCTCGATTTTTTCCAGGTCGTAGGTGCCGAGTTGCGTGTCAATTCGCATGGAATGCTTGTCCTTATAGATACCTCAAACAGGGCGGTGGTGCTCCGGGAACGGGTCACGCCGGCACCTGACGCGCCAAAGGTGCATCATCCAAAAGAGAGGGATTGGATTTCAAGTGCTTTTTGCCCCATTATCTAGATCACCCTGCCCATGATACCTGAGTCCGCCAATTGACCGTATTCGAAAAGGTTACTTCATGCACGCTCCTCAGGATGGAATTTTTACGCCTTTGAGTTCCCATCATTATTTTCTCGAATTCAGTCTGCGCGGGGACGAGGCATTGCACGAACTGAAATCGGCGCTGCACGATATTTTCCGGACTCAGCCGGCGGCAGGGCCGTTCGTAGTGATTGGCTTCGGCTCCCGCCTTTGGAGGCAACTTGCCACAGATGTCACCCCGGCTTTCTTGGAACCTTTCAGTCCGGTGAAGGGAAGGGCCGGGAAGGTGGCGCCGGCCACTCAGCATGATCTCTGGCTGTGGATTCACGGCTCCAGCGATGGGGACAATTTTGATCTGGCCATGCAGGCTCACCGCGCGCTTACGCCCGCGGCCAGCCTGTCCTTGGATGTTTGCGGATTCACCTACCGGGGTGGCAGGGACCTCACCGGGTTTGTGGATGGGACCGCCAATCCGCAAGGGGAAGAGGCACGGGAGGTAGCCCTGATTCCCGCCGGGGAGACCGGAGCGGGAGGCAGCTATGTGCTGGCCATGCGCTGGGTGCATGACCTGTCCGCGTTCGATGCGCTGTCCGTGACAGAGCAGGAGGCCGTCATTGGGCGCACCAAGGAGAAGAGTGAAGAACTGCCGCCCGAGATCAAACCCGAAACGGCCCACATCAATCGCATGGAAATCGAGTCCGGAGGCGAGGAACTGCAAATCTACAGACGCAGCACGCCCTACGGAAACATGAAAGAGAAAGGGTTGTACTTCCTGGCCTTTTCCGCCGATCCGGGGCGATACGAAAAGATGCTGGCCCGCATGTACGGCGTATCGGAAGATGGCGTCGAGGACCGCCTGACGGATTTTTCGCGGCCCGTTACGGGCAGCTATTTCTTCACCCCCTCCAGGGAATTGCTGGTCGGTGTGCTTGGTTGACATGCCTGTCCCGCCCGTGGCTTCCGCCATGCCGCGACATCCTTTCCGTTTGCCGGGAGTGGTTCGGGTGTGAAAAAATCCCTGCAAGTGGCGCCGGCGCGTCCTGGCCTCGGGATTTTGCCGCCCACCTCCATTTCCGGCGAGAGATTTCGGGCGAGCGATGAGCCAGTACAAGTACCTTTTCACGCCGATCCGGCTGGGGCCGGTGCGGGTGCGCAACCGGGTGGTGTTCTCCGCCCACCTCACCAACTTTGCCGAAGACAACCGGCCTTCGGAGCGCATGATCGCCTACCACCGCGAGCGCGCCAGGGGAGGCGCGGGACTGATCATCATCGAAGAGCAGTCCGTGCACGCCAGCGACTTCGCCTACGAGAAGCTGATCCATGCCTATGACGGCACGGTGGTGTCCGCCTACCGCCGGCTCACCGACGCGGTGAAGCGCGAGGGCGCGGCCATCTTCTGTCAACTCAACCACAACGGCCTGCAGGGCTTCAGCTTCTTCAACGACGAGCCGCTGTGGGGGCCTTCGGCGGTGGGCGACGGGCTGTTCCGGGAAATCGCCTCCGCTATGGACGAAGGGCAGATCGGCGAACTGGTGGAGGGGTATGGGCGGGTGGCCGCGCTTACGCGCCAGGGGGGCTTCGACGGCGTGGAGTTGCAGGCCTCCCACTCCAGCGTTCTGAGGCAGTTCCTCTCTCCGCTCAGCAACCGGCGCCGGGACGACTACGGCGGATCGCTGGAAAACCGCATGCGGCTCACGGTGGCGTGCCTCCAGGCGGTACGCGAGGCCCTGGGCCCCGCCATGGCGCTGGGCATCAGGCTGTGCACCGACGAGTTGACGGACGGGGGGCTGGTGCTCTCCGAAGTGGTGGAAATCGCCCGGCGGCTGGAGGCGCTGGGCATGCTGGATTTCATCAACACCAGCATCGGCACCACGGCCAAGCTGTACATGGTGGAAGGCCCCATGTCCGTCCCGGCGGGCTATCAGAGCGGGCACACCGCCGCGGTGCGGGAAGCGGTGGGCCTGCCGGTGATCGGGGTGGGGCGCGTCAACGATCCGGTCATGGCGGACCGGCTGTTGGCCGAAGGCGTGGCCGATCTGGTGGGGGTGGTGCGGGGGCAGATCGCCGATGCCGAGTGGGCCGCCAAGTCCGAAGACGGACGGGCGGCGGAAATCCGCAAATGCATCGCCTGCAACCAGTATTGCATCGGGCTGATGGGGCTGAACGCGCCCCTCAGCTGCATTCAGAACCCCGCCAATGGGGAGGAGGCCCGGCTGGGTGTGGACAGCTTCCGCCGCGCCGGGCGGCCCAAGCGTGTGCTGGTGATCGGCGGGGGCCCGGCGGGCATGGAGGCGGCCATCGTGGCGGCGGCCCACGGACACAGAGTGAGCCTGTACGAGCGGGAATCCCGGCTGGGGGGCAACGTAAACTGGATGGTGATGATCCCAAGCCGGCTGGAATACGGGGACCTGATCCGCAACAAGAACGGCGAGTTGCTGCGCCACGGCGCCGAGGTGCGGCTGGAAACCGAAATGACCGCGGAGCGCATCCTGGCCGAAGGGCCCGACGCGGTGGTGCTGGCCACCGGACAGGAGGAGGCGCGGCCCGCCCACATTCCCGGCATGGACGGGGCGCGGGTAAAGACGCCTCTCGAGGTGCTGGCGGGCCCCCGTCCCCAGCCCTGCCACGTGATGATCATTGACGAGATCGGCTTCCATCAGGCCACCAGCCTGGCGGAATACCTGGCCGAAGGGGGATGCCGCATCAGCATGGTCACCTCCGCCTTCTGCGTGGGGCAGGAGTTGGGCGTGACCCTGGACCTGGAGCTGTGGCACCAGCGCATGGGAGACAAGGAGGTGGACATCTACGCCGGGCACATCGCGACCAGCGTGGAGGGCGATCCGGAACTGCTGGATATCTACGCCAACCGTCCCCGCAGGCTGGAGGCGGTGGACATGATCGTGCCGGTCAATTTCGGCAGGTGCCGGGACGGCCTGTTCCAGGCTCTGAAGGGCAATGTGCCCGAATTGTACCGGGTGGGGGATGCCCTGGCGCCCAAGGACGTGGGCGAGGCCATCCTGGACGGCCACCGGGCGGGACGCCGGATCAGCGGCATGGAGTTGGGATGGCAATAAAAAGCGAGGTGTGGGCGTGGCTGCCCCGCGATCACCAGGGGCGGGTCGCGCCGGCGGCCGCGGAGGTGCTCTACGAGGCCCGGGGGCTGGCGCGCCGCCTGAGCGCAAAGCTGGTCGCTCTCACGGACCGCAAGCCGGACCCGCAGACCGCGTCTTTGCTCGATGCCTGGGATGTGGACGGCTTGCGCGCCCTGGCCGGCCCGATTCCGCCGCATCCGGCCTTTCAGGGCGGGGCCTCCCCCCTGGCGGAACTTGACCCCGCCGCGCCGCCGCGGGCGCTGCTGCTGGTTGCGGACACCTTCGGAAAAGTCGCCGCACCCCTGTGGGCGGAGGAATGCGGGGCGACGCTGGTCACCGGCGCCACGGGCGTCACGGCGGACGGCGACGACTTCGTGGTGGCCCGTTCCACCCACGGCGATCAGTTCGAGGGGCTGGTATCGGTGCCGCTGGAGCATGCGCTGGTGGTGACCCTCCTGCCCGGGGCGGTGGGCAGGGTGGCGCCCCCCGCCGGAGCGCCGGGCGGGCCGTGGGAGAGCGGGGAGCAGGCCGGGGAGGAAGAAGCTCCGCCCGAGGGAACTCGTATTTTCCCGCCGCACCCGGCCGGGCTGGCACTCGAGGATGCAGAGCGAATCGTGGCCTTCGGGCGCGGGGCCTTCAACCGGGAGGCCATCGCCTTGGTGGAGCGGCTGGCCGGGCGGCTGGGGGCGGTGGTGGCGGGCACCCGCCCGGCGGCGGACGAGGGCTGGCTGCCGTTTTCGAGGCAGGTGGGATTGACCGGGGCCGTCGTGCATCCGCGCCTTTACGTGGCGGTGGGCATCTCCGGCGCGCCCTATCACATGGCCGGTGTCAAGGAGCCGGAAAACCTGGTGGCCATCAACAGCGACCCGGAGGCGCCCATCTTCGGGAGCGCCAAGCTGGGCATCGTGGGGGACCTGTACGAGGTGCTGCCGCGGTTGATCGCCGAACTGGAGCAGGGGCGGGGGCTGGCCGGCGTCAGCGCACGCCCGCAGGAAAGGGTGGAGGGATGAGCGAAGCCATACCCGGCGCGGAGCGGAGCTTCGACGCCATCGTGGTGGGCGCCGGGCCGGCGGGGAGCATGGCCGCCTGGGGGCTTGCGCGTCACGGGCACAGGGTGGCGCTCCTGGAGCGGGGCGAGTTTCCGGGAGCCAAGAACCTGTTCGGAGGAATGATCTATTCCATTGAACTGAAAAAGCATTTTCCGGATTTTGCCACCACCGCGCCCATTGAGCGCCCTGTGACCCGCCATGCCACCTATTTGCTGAGCGAGGAGCGCAGCCTGAACGTGGATTTCGCCTCTCTGCCCTTTGGCGAGCCTCCGTACAACGGGTTTACGGCCTACCGCAGCAGGTTCGACCGCTGGCTGGCAGGGCAGGCGGTGGAAGCCGGGGCGCTGCTTGTGCCTTCCTGCGTGGTGGACGACCTGCTGCTGGAAGACGGGCGGGTGGCCGGGGTGCGGGTGCGGCGGGAAGAGGGTGAGTTGCGGGCGCCGCTGGTGATCGCGGCGGACGGCATCCTTTCCCTGCTGGGGGAAAAGGCCGGGCTGGTCGCCGGCCGGCGTGCGGCCCATTACAGCCTGGGGGTGCGCGAGGTGCTGGCGCTGCCCGCGGGAACCATCGAGGAGCGTTTTCAGATTGATCCCGGGGGCGGGTGCGCGGCCCTGTTCGCGGGCAACTGGCCGGGCAACCTGCAAGGCGGGGGCTTCATCTACACCAACAAGGAAACCCTGTCCGTAGGATTCGTGGCGCAACTGCCCTCCCTGGAGCGGGAGCGGGTATCCATCCTGGATGCTCTGGACGCCTTCAAGGCGCAGCCGGCAGTCAGCCGCCTCGTCCGGGGGGCGGAGCGGCTGGAGTATGGCGCCCACCTCGTGCCGGAGGCGGGGCACGCCATGCGCCCGCGGCTGGTGGGCGACGGGATAATGCTGGTGGGGGATGCGGCGGGGCTGGTGCTCACGGCGGGCGTGATTTACGAGGGCGTGCACTATGCCATGCACTCAGGGGTGCTGGCCGCCGACGTGGCCCACGAGGCCCTGGCGCGGGGCGAGGTCTCCGCAAAGGCCCTGGCGGCATATCCCAAGCTGCTGGGGGCGAGCTACGTGGGGCGCAATCTGAAGCTGTTCCGCCACGTGCCGAAGTTGCTGGCCGGCGCGCGGGTGTACCAGTTCTATCCGGAGGCCCTGGGCCGGGTGGCGGAGGATTTTTTCAGGGCGGATGAGCATGGCCACGAGAAGCTGCTGCGGCTGTTGCTGCGGCACCTGGGGCGGGGCGGGTACTTGCGCGCCGTGAAGGATTTGTGGCGGGCCCTGCGCGGATTTTTCATATGAGCGCTCCCAGCGCGCCAGGCGGACCCTGATCGGCAGGTTCCCTGCGGGGAGGGACGTCCGCCGGCGGCCGCTTTTATTTCCCGAACAACTTCCGCCCAACCCGCTTTTCGATCACGCGGCTGACCGCGGAGAAGTCTTCCCCGCCCCAGCCATCGTCCGCCGCTTGCTGGTATGTAACGCGCGTCTCCTCCATGATCGGCACGGGCACCTCCGCCTGATCCGCCAGGCTACGCGCCAGATTGAGGTCTTTGAGCATCAATTCCAGGGTAAAGGTCGGGGAGAATTCGCCGTCGCTGACCCTTTGGGCACGCTTCTCGAAATAGGTGGAATAGGCCATGCCCCCGCCGTTGCACACCACCTGGCAGAACACCTCCGGGTCCACTTCCAGGCGGGTGCAGAGGGCAAGGGATTCCGCCACCGCGACGGAATTCACCGCGCCCAGGGCGTTGTGGATCAGTTTGATGCGGTTGGCCGTTCCCGATGGACCCACGTGCATGTGCATCTTTCCCATCACCTCCAGCAGCGGAGCGATTTTTCCCACCTGTGCCTGCTCTCCGGCGACGATGAAGAATATCTCCCCGGATTCCGCCTGGGGTTGGGAGCCCAGCATGGGGGTGTCCATGTGCGTCACACCTTTTGCCTGCAGGGCCGCGCTCAACTCCTCCGAAACTTGCGGGCTGACCGTGGAGCAATCGCAGGTCACCGTTCCCTCGCCCGCCCCCTCGGCGATGCCGCCGCCACCCAGATAGACTTCACGGACGATGTCGTCATTGGGCAGGACGGTGAACAGCACCTCACATTGCCGGGCCGCCTCCCGCGGCGCAGCCTGGGGCTGGGCCCCCGCCTGTTCCTGCAGTTGCTCCATCACGGCGGGTTGGCTGTCGTAAACGAACAGCGTATGGCCCGCGGCTGCGAGGTTTCGCGCCATGGGGAATCCCATCCTTCCCAATCCGATGAATCCGATATTCATGAATGTTTTCTCCTCGCACGCATGGCGGAGCACGCATCAGTCAGGGAAACAGGAGCGCACCCGTCCCGGGGCGAACGGCCCACCGCTATGGTATCCGTGTAGATTCAGAACAGCTAATCGGTTTGCGGCGGACCTGTCAAATGAAGCGGAATCAGCATGCCGGGCGGGCTCTCCGCTCAGCTTGTATAGGTGTACAGCAAGGGGCGCGGCACCTTGCCAGGGACGGGCGGGGACAAGGGCCATTCCGTCGCCCAACGGGTTCGTTCCGTGATAACATGCGGGGGTACGAAGGGGAGAAACCGTGCCGCGCACGGATGGGAGTATTTGAATTTCGCCGCGCCGCGGCGGAAGGCGCCAGGCAGGTGACGCCGGGCGGGGTCGCTGGGAAAGCCACGATCGGCGGTACATATTACGGATTTCCCGGCAAATATCCGGAAAATGAATAGCCCGTTCGGCACAACATTCCGTCTAATGCAGAATACGGGTGCGGGGCCGGCGCCTTACCGCCCTGACCATCCACGGATCGAATGGGGTTTGTGCGCGCGAATTTGAACTGTTCGCCGTGAAGCCTTGTCCAAATTACCCAGGGCGCTTCCCGGCGATGACCGGCAGTTGCGAATTACCAGTTGTAGAATACAGTGGCTGCTCGCCGTGCTGATACCCACCTGTTGAAGGATGTCATGCGGATTTATGCAATTTATCCAAAGATTTTTTCAGTGCAGGCATTCCGGCGGCTTATGCCGATTTTCGTCTGCGGCCTGCTGCTGACCCAGATGCCGGGGCTTGCGCCGGCGGCCAGATCAGCCTCGGAGAAGGCCGGAGACGAGTCCGAGGTGGAGCGGGCGATCGTCTTCATTGAGGTCACCACCCAGCGCGGCGACTGGTTTTCTCCCTGGCAGAGGACAAGAACGGTGCGGGCCTCCGGTTCCGGCTTCATCATTGGCCCGGGCCAGGTGATGACCAATGCCCATATCGTCAGTGACGCCAAGCAGATCATCATCCGCCGCAACGGTGACAGCCGGCCGTACTTCGCCAAGGTGGCGTACATCGCCCATGACAGCGACCTGGCTCTGGTGAGCGTGGAAGACAAGGAATTCTCGAGAGGGGTGCGGCCCCTGCGCCTGGGCGAGTTGCCCACCCTGCAGACCCGGGTGCGCACCTACGGATTTCCCGCGGGCGGGGAGAAGATATCCAGAACCGAAGGCGTGGTCTCGCGCGTGGAGTTCATCACCTATCTCCACAGCGGCGCGGACGCGCATCTGGGCATACAGACGGATTCCGCCATCAATCCGGGCAACAGTGGCGGTCCGGTGCTTCAGGAAGGCAAAGTGGTCGGGGTGGCCTTTCAGACCAATACACGCCTCAATGATGTGGGGTTTTTTATTCCTACCACGGTGATCAAGCGCTTTCTGCGGGACATCAAGGATTCGCGCTACGACGGCTACGGCGAGCTGGGCGTTGTGACGAGCAATTTGATCAACGCCAGTTACCGGGAATATCTGGGGATGAGCGGCAGGCGGACGGGCGTCGTGGTAGACCGCATCGTTCCAGGCACGTCGGCAGAGGGCTACGTCGAGCCCGATGACGTGATCGTTGCCATTGACGGGGTTCCGATAGGCCTGGACGGCACGATCAATTATTTCGGCCACCGCCTGAAGTTCGAGCAGATCGCCGAGGAGAAGCAGGTGAACGACATGGTGCGCCTCACCATCCTGCGCGGCGGATCGTTGCGAAAAGTCTCCTTCCCGCTCAAGGAATTCCCCGACGCCCAGCGCATGCGGTCGAACTTCGATGTGTTGCCGGGCTACGTGATATACGCCGGGTTGGTGTTTACGAAGCTGGACCGGGAATACCTGAAAACCTTTGGAAATTACTGGCGCAACGCAGGTAAGAACCTGTTGTACCATCACTTTTACGAACCGGTGGAAAACCCCAAGGCCACGCGCAAGGAAACGGTGCTGCTTACCCGCATCCTTCCCCATCGAGTGAATTCGACTTACCGGGGCAGGTCCAATTCGGTTGTTTCCAAGATTAACGGGATGCGCATCGAAAAACTGGCCGACGTAGCCAGGGCTTTCGCGGCGGGGAAAGGCGAGTTTCACCGAATTGAGATGGAAAAGAGCGGCATTATGATCGTCATGGAACGCCGGGCCGCGGACGTGGCGCACGAGGAAATTCTCAAAATCTATGGCATTCCGTCCGACAGGAGGCTGTGATGAAAGCTGCCTGTGCGCGATTGTTGCTGCTCGGTGTATTGGGGGCGCTTCTGGCCGCCGGAGCGGCGTGGGCCGACCAGAATCCGGAGCCCAATGGGATCGTCAGCCTGCGCATCACCGTGCAGGATTATGACCTGGCGGCGCCTTGGAACAAGAAGCCGGAACAAATGGTGGCGGGCAACGCGCTGGTGGTGGAAGGGGGCCTGCTGCTCACCACCGCCGATTTGATCAAGAATGCCACCCTGATCGAAGTGCGGAAGTTTGGGCGCTATCCCAATTACCCGGCCAAGGCGGTGCTGGTGGATTACGAGTTGGACCTGGCCATATTGAAGGTGGACGCGCCGGACTTCTGGAAGGGCCTCAGCCCCCTGCCGCTGGCCGAAAAACCCATCAGATCGGGGCGGTTCGTCATCAACCGCTGGCGGGGCAACGGGCGCTTCGAGCAGGGTTCGGGAGAGGTGGTGGAACTGCGCGTGGGCACCTCGCGGTTCGGCAACCTGGAGTTTCCGCAACTGCGCGGCACCACGGCCATGAGCGCCCTGGGCTGGGGGGAGGTGCTCACTTCCCGGGGCCGGGTGATCGGGATGATCACCAGCCACGACAAGAGCAGCCTGAACGCCAGCAACAGCCCGCTGTTGCGTCTGTTTGTCGCCGCCGCGAGGCAAAAGCCCTACCGGGGCTTCGCCCAGCGTGGATTCGTCTGGCAGCAGCTCAACCATCAGGCGCTACGGAAGTTTTACGGGCTTGCGGACAACTCGCCGGGGGTGCTGGTGCGCCGCATTCTGGCCGGCGGCACGGGCAGCGAGCGGCTGCGCAAGGGGGACATACTGCTCCGGCTGGGGCCGCACGTGATAGATCCTGAAGGGCGCATCTTTCACCCGCTGTACGGTCCGATTTCGTTTACCATCGCCATCAACGAGGTGCTCGATGCCACGGTGCCGGCGGAAATCATCCGGGGCGGAAAGCGCCGCACGGTGCAGTTGAAGCGCAAATTGTTCGTTCCCCAGGATTACCGCGTACACCCTTACGTTTTCGACAAACCCATTGAATTCGAAGTGTTCGGCGGGTTGATTCTGCAGGAATTGTCCCTGGGCTATCTGCGCATGTGGGGCAGCGGCTGGCGGGTGCAGGCCCCCGCCCGGCTGGTGATGGAGTCGTTCCTGAACAGCCTGCGCGAACGGGGCGAGCATCCCGAAAAAGTGGTGATTATTTCCAAGGTGTTGCCCGATCCGTCAAACCTCGGCTATGACGGAGTGGGCAACGCCATTCTCCTCAAGGCCAACGGCAGGAAGCTGGCCTCTCTCAATGATTTCCGCGCAGCGGTGCTGACGCCGGTGAAGGGTTTTCACGTGCTCGAACTGAATCCGGGCCAGGGCAGGGGCAAGCTGATTTTCAAGGCCTCGGACATCAAGGCGGCCAACCGGCGGGTGCGGAAACGCTACGGCGTGCCCGATTTGCGCCGGGATCTGACGGCCCGGCGCTCCGGCGGGGAAGCGCACTAGGAAGCGCTACGGCCGTCCCGGCGCGGGTTGCAAAATCCGCGCATCCCTCC
>CBDUSX010000005.1:0-25637 GCA_965369935.1 uncultured bacterium | reverse complement strand
GCACTGCCTTCAACCGGCCCGGGTTGCACACGAATGGCCCTCGCCCTGCCCGGTGGAGGGGTTCGGGCGCCCGAAACTTGCCACTTGACATAGGTCAAGCGCCGCTTGCGGGCGGTGTTGTAGAGTTGCCGTCGCGACAACGAGTGTCCGGGGCCGTGGCGGGGCGGAATTTCTGGCGGAACGGCCGCGAGCGGACAGCCTGGCCGGAAAGCCCGCTCAGCGGAGCCAGCCGGCAAAATCGAACCGGCAATATCGAACCAAGTGAGGCGGATACCATGTGGGAGATCATGCCCGAGCACGCATCGTCTTATGCGGCCGACATTGACAACGTGATCAAGTTGATTACCTACACCGTGGGAGGCTGGCTGCTGGCGGCCTACGCGGTGTTCTTTCTGTTCATGTTTCTTTTCCGCAGGGGCAGCGGGCGGCAGGCCAAATACGTGCCGGGCACGGGCAGGCAGATGGCCTGGGTGCTGGTGCCCGTGTTTCTGGTGGTGCTGTGCGATCTCGCAATTGACCTCTACAACGCCCCGGTGTGGGCGCACATCAAACAGGAGATACCCAAGACCGAGCAGGCGGTTCAGGTGCTGGGCAGGCAGTGGAGCTGGCAGTTCACCTATCCCGGGCCGGACGCGCAATTCGGCACGGCGGATGACATCGTCACGGTCAACCAACTGCACGTCAAGGTAAACGCCAAAACCCGCTTCACCGTGATGGCCGAGGACGTTCTACACTCCCTTTCCATTCCCGCCTTCCGGCTCAAGCAGGATGCCATTCCGGGCAGGCGGATTGATGGCTGGTTCCAGGCGGTCAAAACCGGAACCTACGACATCCAGTGCGCGGAAATTTGCGGAGTCGGGCACTCTGCGATGGCGGCCAAGGTAATCGTCCATTCCGGCCCCGATTTCGAAAAGGCTCTCAGCACCGCCTCGGCCCCACCCCGCCCGCGGAAGACCGCCTCGGCGCAAATCCTCGCCGCGGCCTTCACCCCTGAGGAGAACTGATCCATGACAGCCGTAAACGCCGTTCCCGGGAAGCAAGCGCCATCCGAAAGCCGTTGGAGGCATTACGCCTTTTCCACGGATCACAAGATTATCGGGTTGCAGTACTTGTGGACGGGTCTTTTGATGGCTCTGGTGGGGGGCTACATGGCCTATGCCTTCCGAATGCACGTGGCTTTCCCCGGTACGTCCATTCCGGGCTTCGGACAGATGGACACCGGCCTGTACAACACGCTGGTGACCAACCATGGCGCGATCATGATCTTTTGGGTGGGCATGCCCGCGCTGCTCGCCGGGCTTGGCAATCTGCTGATTCCGCTCATGATCGGCTGTGACGACATGGTGTTCCCGCGCCTGAACCGGCTTTCCTATCAGATATTTTTCCTCAGTACGGTGGTGCTGCTGGCCTCCCTGTTCGTACCGGGCGGGGGTTTCAGCGGGGCCTGGACGCTCTACCCGCCCCTGTCCACCAAACTCGGCCCGCTCGGTACCGGCCAGTGGGGAGGTACGCTGTTCATCCTGGCGGTGGCGCTGGAATTCGTGGCGTTTCTGATGGGCGGCATCAATTTTCTCACGACCACCATGAACGCCCGCACAAAAGGCATGAGCCTCTGGGACATGCCCATTTTGGTGTGGATGATCAACCTGGCGGTGCTCATATTCATGCTCTCGGTGGGTCCGTTGATCGCCGGGGCCCTGATGCTGCTGGTGGATCGCGTGTTTGGGACGGGGTTCTATGACTGGCGGCAGGGCGGGGACCCGCTTTTGTTCCAGCACCTGTTCTGGTTTTTCGGGCACCCGGAGGTCTACGTGTTGATGCTCCCAGCCATGGGCGCGGTGGCGGAGGTGATAGCGGTGCACGCCCGCAAGACGCTATTCGGCTACCGGATGATCGTCTGGGCCACCGTCGTCACGGGCGTGTTGAGCTTCGTCGTCTGGGCCCACCATCAGTTCGTGGCGGGCATTGATCCCCGCATGGCCACCTACTTCAGCATCTCGACGATCATGATTTCCATTCCCGTGGCGGTGATGGTGTTCGCCTACATCGCCACCCTCTACGGGGGCAGCATCACCTTCAATACGCCCATGCTGTTCGCGCTGGGCATGCTGGGGGAGTTTCTGATCGGTGGGGTCACGGGCATTCACCTGGGCACCACGGCCTCGAACATCTACTTTCACGACAACTACTTCGTCGTGGCCCACTTTCACTACACCATGGTGCCCGTTACGATCTTCGCCCTGTTTGCGGCGGTGTACCACTGGTACCCCAAGTTCACCGGCAGGCTGATGAACGAGACCTGGGGACGCATCCACTTTTGGGGCACCGCCATCTCCTTCAACGCCGTCTTTATTCCGTTGTTTTACCTGGGTATGGCCGGGCAGCACAGGCGAATTGCCAACTTCCAGGCTTTCTCCGACCTGAGCGGTCTTGAGGGCTATCGCCAACTGGCCACCGTCGCCGTGATTGCGATGCTGCTGTTCCAGGTACCTTTCATCCTCAACTTCATCCTCAGTTACCGGAGAGGACGGGTATCGGGGGACAACCCCTGGCGGGCGACCACCTTGGAGTGGGCCTGCCCTTCCCCGCCTCCCCACGGCAACTTTGCGGGGGAAGTCATCGTGTACCGGGGGCCGTATGAATACAGCGTTCCCGGAGCCAGGCAGGATTTCCTGCCCCAGCACGAATCGCAGGATTGAGAAGCCGGGGCGCAATACCCGGATTGCAGCCGTGCCGGGCCGCCCGCAAAAGCGGCCCCAACAACAGAAGTCTTCCAGGAGGAGTGAGACATGTCAGCGTTTACGAGCCCACAGGCCACCCTGCGCACCTCCATGGGGCTGCCGGCGGGCAGACTGGCCTTGTGGTGGCTGTTGGTTTCCGAGATCGTCATTTTCGGCGGTCTGCTGGGCTGCTATCTCCTGCTGCGGGTGGTGAACCCGCAGTGGGGCCAGGACGCCGCGCACACGAACATGCTGGCCGGTGGACTGAACACGCTGGTGCTTCTCACCAGCAGCCTTTCGGTGGTGCTCGCCCACGCCGCCGCGGAAAGGGGGGATGGCCGCGCGGCGGCCCGTTGCCTGCTCTACACGGTGCTCGGCGGAGTCGTTTTTCTCGTGGTCAAGCTGGCGTTCGAGTACGTGCCGGAAATCAGCGCCGGGTATACGCCCTTCCGGTCGGTTTTTTGGAGTTTCTACTACCTGGCCACCGGGCTGCATGGGCTTCACGTCGTCGCGGGAATGGTCGTAATGCTTGTGCTGCTCCCCGCCGTGCGGAAAAACCAAAACCTGCAACGGGTGGAATATGTCGGCATCTACTGGCATTTCGTGGATGCGGTCTGGATCTTCCTGTTTCCTCTGTTCTACATCGCCAGTTGAATCGGCGCCCACCGGGGAGATTTTCAATGAGTCAACTCGCCCAACCTCCGGATCACTCGATCCGCATGCGCTACGCCGTGATATGGGCCGTTCTCGTCTTGCTCTTTGTGTGCAGCATCGCCTTCAACGGCGTGACCTCGTTTGTCGTCGGCGTGGTGTTCGCTTTTTTTATAGCCATCATCAAGGCCCTGATGGTGGCCGCCTGGTTCATGCACCTGAACATCGAACGCCGCTGGGTCTGGATCATGCTCGGGGGGGGATTGGCGGTCGTGTTCATCATGTGGCTGGGAGTCGCCCCCGACGTGATGGAGCCCGCCGGCCAGAACTGGAGCAAGCTCCCGGCGGTTTCCGCGCCGAAGTGATGTTTCATGGCTCCGCCCGGACGGTGTCTGATAGCTCGGAGCCTTTTTCGAATTTGTGAAGGATTGGCGCTATGAACCACGCGGGAAGCAGAAACGAGGTCCTGCCCAGCCCGGTACTGGGAATGATGATCTTCATTGGCACGGAGATCATGTTCTTTTGCGGGCTCATCAGTGCCTTCCTGGTCATCCGTGCCGGGGCGGCTTTTTGGCCGCCTCCCGGCCAGCCGCGGCTGCCCGTGGAGGCCACCGCCTTCAACACGCTGGTGCTGCTGGCCAGCGGCGTGACCGTATTTCTGGCCGGCCGGGCCTCAGCCGCTCCGGACGGCGCCGCGCGGGCACGGAAGCTGGCGGGGTTGACGATTCTGCTGGGCGCGTTTTTCGTGCTGTTCCAGGGCTACGAGTGGGTGCGGCTGCTCGACTTCGGGCTGAGGCTTTCCAGCAGCCTGTACGGCGGGCTGTTCTACGTCATCATCGGCGCCCACGGGTTTCACGTCATGGCGGCCCTGGCCTTTCTGGCATGGGCGCGGGGGAACATGTACGCGGGAAGACAGAAGGAGGCGGATGCGCACCTTTTCGCGGCCGCCCGGATATTCTGGTATTTCGTCGTCGGCGTGTGGCCCGTGCTGTACGGGCTGGTCTATCTTTATTGAGCCTTCGGGGAGGATTCGGCGTGAATCTGCGGGGGCCATCCCCACGGCAGAGGCCGCGCGCGGCCCGCGGAGCGGCATCGGCGGCTCTTGCGGGGCTTGCCGCGGTGCTTTTTCCCCCCGGTGCGCGGGCGTGCGCCACCTGTTTTTCCGGGGCCATGGACGGCGCTTCCCTCAAGGCGTATTACACCGTCACGGCCCTCATGACGGGGGCGGCCCTGCTCGTCTTCGCCGGACTCTACTTCTTCATCATCCGCAAGTATGCCGCCCCGGGGCGGGCAACCCAGCCCCCGGCAAAAAAGCGCGGCCCGCAAGACCGTTGATTGCAGCGCGCGGTCCGGATGCAACTGCCGGCCGGCACGGCCGCTGAATTCCAGGCCACCTCCAGGCCGCAGATCGAACAAAATCGGATGCCTGGCCGCGGATGCCCCGCGCTATGGGGATTCCGTGCCTTAGGACAATTCAGGCGCAAGCAGCGGCTCTTCCTTTGCAGGAAATCCGTTCAGGCCCGAAGACTGTCATTCACCGGCGCGCGCCGGCAAAGATAAGGAGACGGCAGAGCAAGAAGAGTCAGGGATGGAGAGAGGTTTTTTCTTTGAGGAGTGGAGGAAATTTACCTATGATCTGAGGGAGCGGCCAAGCCAGCCGGCGGCCGCGGGGTGATTCACCGATTTCCATCCGCCGGGAGCGCCGAATGGCAAGAATGAACGGGCCGCCTGCGAGCTCCTCCGATTCCACCGCCGACTGCTTCTCATGCCAGTGGCGCGACCGCTCCCAGTGGTGCGTGCTCGATCATGAGGACATCCGCGTGCTGAACGAGGCCAAGGCCTGTTCGCTCTATCAGCCGGGCAAGCTGATCTTCAACCAGGGCGACCCGTGCAGCGGCGTGTATTGCATTGAAAACGGCACCGTAGCGATCCGTAAAACCGACGAGCACGGCAACTCGGTGCTGGTGCGCCTGCGCCATGCGGGCGAGGCCATCGGCTACCGCGACTTCTTCAGCGGGAACGGACATTCCACCAGCGCCGAGGCGGTGGCGCCAAGCACCATCTGTTTCGTCGAGCGGGTCGCCGTGCAAGACCTGCTGGGACGAAACCCCGCCCTGGGGCTGAGGTTCATGCTGCGGGTCGCGGAGGATTTGGACGACGCGGAGGAAACCATTCTGCAGAACGCCTCGTTTGCCATCCGCACCCGGCTCGCCCACCTGCTGCTCGCCCTGAAGGAGCGCTACGCGACCGTGGACGACCACGGGGTGATGACCATCCGCCTGCCCCTGGCCCGGCAGGACATCGCCTCCATCCTCGGTTCCCGCCCGGAAACCATCGCCCGCACCATCCATGGCCTCGAGACGGACGGGGTTGCGCGGTTTTCCGGCCGGAACGTGATTGTGGACGATCTGGACCTGCTGCTCGACGAGATCGAGCCGGAACATCAGCCCTGACCCTCCGCATCTCCCTCAAGCACACCGCCCTCAAATACATCGCCCGCGTCCGCCCGCCCGCCTTCACACATTCCGCATCTCCCCCAAACACATCATCCCCAAGCGCATCGTTTCGCGAGCGCACGGCCATCTCCGCTCTGTCCGTCTGGCCGGTACGCCCCGTCCGTTCCCTGTGCCGGCCTTGACCTAGGTCAAGGCATTGCCGGCGGTAAGGCAATAGACTTCCTCATGGGCGAGGCACGGCAGATCGGGGGGTGCAAGGCGCTTTCCGCCTCCGCGCCGGCCCGGCCATGGAATTGGGAGGAAAACCGGGATGACCGTCGAGACCATGATCCAGCGATGCGAGGAACTGTACGGCGATTTGAGCCTTTCCGCCGTGCAGGCCTGGAAGGACGAAGCCCCCGGCCGCAAGGCCGTCGGCTACATGCCGATCTATGTCCCGCGGGAATTGATTCACGCCGCGGGCATGCTTCCGGTGGGGGTGATGGGCGCGGACATGGAAATCGTCCGGGGAGACGCCTTTTACCAATCCTATATCTGCCACATCCCCCGCAGCACCATCGAGCTGGGCGTGAGCGGCCGGGTGGACGCACTGGACGGGATGATCTTCCCTTCCATCTGCGACGTGATCCGGAATATGTCGGGCATGTGGCGGATGATGTTCCCGGACAAATACACCAAGTATCTCGACCTGCCCCAGAATTTCCGGCCGGAGACCGGTGGCCGTTTCTACCGGGCCGAGCTGGCATCCTTGCAGGCGGACCTGGAACGGTTGAGCGGAATCACCGCCGGCAATGAGCGCCTGCTGGAAAGCATCGCCGTCTACAATCGCAACCGGGAGCTCACCGTAGAATTGTACGCCCTGCGCGCCGAGCGGCCGTGGCAAGTACCCACCGTGGAGCTTTACCTGCTGCTGCGGGCGGGGAACGTGCTTCCCGTGGAGGCGCACAACGCCATGCTCGAAACCTATCTCCGCGAGGTGCAGCGGCTGGAGCGCCCGCAGATGGACAACAGCCGGATCGTGCTCACCGGCGCCTTTTGCGAGCAGCCCCCCCTGGGCCTGATCCGCACCATCGAGCGTTCCGGCTGCTACATCGTCGAGGACGACTTCGTGCTGGGCTCCCGCTGGATCGAAGGACCCATCGAGGAGCGCGGCGACGCCCTGGACAATCTGGTGCAGGCCTACCTGAACCACAGCACGGCCAACGCCTCCCTGTACATCGGCGAGCAGAAAAAGGGCGCGGCCCTGGTGAACAAATGCCGCGAGCGGCGGGCGGAAGGCGTGATTTTCTGCGCGGCCAGCTTCTGCGATCCGGCCCTGCTGGACCAGCCCATGCTCCAGAAGGCCACGGACGAGGCGGCGATTCCCTACACCGAATTCAAGTTCTCCGAAAACACCGGGCAGTTCCAGGTGATCAAGGAGCAGACCGGCACGTTTTCCGACTCCATCAAACTGTGGGGGGACGCATGACCGAACGGCCGCAGGTGCAAAAAGAACGGAGCATGCTTCTGCAAAAAGACATGATCGCGGCCCACTATGCGGCCCTGGAGCAGAGCGCGGAGACCGGCAAGAAAATCGTCTACACCTTCGTGCCGGGAAACCTCAACGAGCTGATCCGCTGTTTCGACAACCTGCTTCCGGTGCATCCGGAGATCAACGCGCTCCAGAACGCCATGCGCAACCGGACCGGCAAGATGGTGCTGGACGCGGAGAAGCAGGGCCACTCGGAGGACGTGTGCACCTACGTCAAGGCCGACATCGGCATGCTGCGCGAAGGAAACATCGGCCCCACGGGCGCCCGCATTCCCGACCCCGACCTGCTGCTGCTGTCCTACACGGGCTGCTTCACTTTCATGAAGTGGTTCGAGCTCCTGCGCGAGGAATACCATGCGCCCGTGGCCATGCTGCACACACCCTACCAGGGCAACGGCCTCGTCACTCCCACCATGCGCGACTACGTGGTGAGCCAGCTCAAGGATGAAGTCATTCCCAAGCTGGAGCGGGTCTCGGGCCAGAAGTTCGACATCGACAAGCTGCGCGAGATGCTGCGCCGCTCCCGCGAGGCCGAGGACGATTTGGTGGCGGTGCTGGAATCGGCGCGGCACCGGCCCTCCCCCATAGACGCATATTTCGGCGCGGTCTACTACATCGGCCCCATCTTCAGCGCCTTCCGCGGCACGGAGGAGGCGGTGACCTACTACCGCACCTTGCGCGAGGAGGTGGAGGCGCGCGTGGCCGCCGGCCAGGGGCCGGTCACCCCGGAGGGGGAACTGGGGACGGAGCGTTACCGGCTGGTGGTGGAAGGGCCGCCCAACTGGACCAGCTTCCGGGAGTTCTGGAAAATGTTCTACGACGAGGGGGCCGTGGTGGTCGCCAGCAGCTACGCCAAAGTGGGCGGGCTGTACGACCTGGGCTTCCGCCACGATCCGAAAGCGCCGCTGGAAAGCCTGGCGGACTATTGTTTCGGCTGCTACACCAACCTCGACCTGCCCGGCCGGGTCAGCCTGCTGGCCCGCTACATCAAGGACTACGAGGCGGACGGCTTCGTCATCAACTCCATCAAGAGCTGCAATTCCTTCTCCGCCGGCCAGCTGTTGATATTGCAGGAAGTGGAGCGCCGCACGGGCGTCGCGGGCGGCTTTATCGAGTCCGACCTGGTGGACCCCCGCTATTTCTCCAGCGCCAACATCAAGAACCGCCTGGAATCCTACTTCCAGATGATCGAGCAGAAGCGACGGGGGGCCGCATGAAACTCTACATGGGCGTTGACCTGGGCTCCACCACCACCAAAGCCGTCGTGATGGACGAATGGGAGGCCATTCTCGGCAAGGGCATCACCAACAGCCGCAGCAACTACGACACGGCCTGCGCCGTCGCCAGGAGCGAAGCGATGATTGACGTGCGCTTCAGCCTCTTCGCCCGCGCCCTGCTCACCGCCTCCCCTCCGTTGCCGGGGCTTGAGGGGTTCCTGGCGGCCCTGGAGGGGAATTTCCGCCTGCAGCAGTTTCTCAATCAGTTGGATTACCTGGCCCGGACCGCCCACAAGGAAGCCGCGGACGAGCGCTACGCAGCCGTCCGGGAGGCCTTGCGAAGCACCCTGGAAGCCATCTTCGGCCGGATTGCCGAGGAGGCGGCGGAGCAGTACGCGGGCGGAGCCGCCCGCCGCTCGGAATTCTTCCGGGACGTGGCCGGCAGCGCCTACATGCACCAGGCAGAAGCACGGGGGGAGCCCGACGGCGTGACCCACGGCATGCTGGTCAACATATTCGACAAATGCATTATCCGCGTGGAAAACGTCGTGCTCGACCTGAGCTTCGAGTCCAACATCGGCAAAGCCCTGGAGCGCACCCTGGCCGCGTTCCCGGCGCTCGGCAACTATGGCCGCACCGCCGGCGCAAACGCCGCGCAAGAGGCGGTGAACGCACCGCTGAAGGTGGCCACCTCGGTAGGCACCGGCTACGGCCGCGCCCTGCTGCCCTTTCCCAAAGAGCAGATCCGTTCCGAGATTCTCTGCCACGGCCTGGGCGCCCACTCCATGTATCCCGGCACGGCGACGGTGCTGGATATCGGCGGTCAGGACACCAAGGCCATCCAGGTGGACCGGAGCGGGATCGTGACCAGCTTTCAGATGAACGACCGCTGTGCCGCCGGCTGCGGGCGCTACCTGGGCTATATCGCCGACGAGCTCAACCTGGGCGTGCAGGAGCTGGGGCCGCTGGCCATGCAGGCAAGCAAGCAGGTGCGGATCAACAGCACCTGCACCGTGTTCGCCGGCGCGGAGTTGCGGGAACGGCTCAACAACGGGGAGCGCCGCGAGGACATCCTGAAAGGGCTGCACCGGGCCATCATCCTCAGGGCCATGTCCCTGCTGGCCAGATCGGGGGGCGTCAACGACGAGTTCACCTTCACCGGCGGCGTGGCCAGCAACGAGGCGGCCGTGGCGGCGCTGCGGGAATTGGTCCAGGAGAACTACGGGGAGCGCAAGATCAACATTTCCCCGGACTCCATCTACACCGGCGCCATCGGGGCGGCGCTGTTCGCCTGCAGAAGCGAGGCCCCTGAGCATCGCCAAAGTGACGGCACGGGCCGGCCACGGACGGCGGAACGCCGGGTTTCCGAAGCCGGGAGCGGAACATGACCCTGACCGCGGGCATTGACGTAGGCACCAGCGCCGTGAAGACGGCGATCTTCCGCGTGGAGGGGGGCCGGGAGACCCGGCTTGCCGCCCGGGTGGACCGCATCCTGCGGCGCAATCCCGCGGCGGTGGCCGATGAGTCCTACCGGTCCGCCCTGGCCGCCGCCGGGCTGGAGCATGGAGAGATCGACTACCTGGCCACCACCGGAGAGGGGGAAGTCGTGGAGGCCCGCAGGGGCCATTTCTACACCATGACCACCCATGCCCGGGGCGCAAAACATCTCATTCCCGACGCCGGGGCCGTGCTGGATGTGGGGGCGCTGCACGCGCGGGCCATCCACATGGACGGCCGGGCGAAAGTGCTCCAGTACAGAATGACCAGCCAGTGCGCCTCGGGCTCCGGGCAGTTCCTGGAAAACATCGCCCGTTATCTGGGCGTAACCCTGGAGGACGTCGGACCCCTTTCCACCCAGGCCCAGCAGCCCGAAAAAATCTCGGGCATCTGCGCCGTGCTGGCGGAAACCGACGTGATCAACCTGGTGTCGCGGGGCATCCGCCCCCCGGACATTCTGCGGGGCATCCATGAATCCATGGCCGCCCGCTATGTGCGCCTGCTCAAGGCGGCCAACGCGCAAGGCAAGGTGGCCATCACCGGCGGCCTGTCCCGCGATACGGGGCTGGTCGCCGCGCTCAACGACGCGGCCCAAAGCCAGAAATTGCAGCTGACCATCGTGGCCCACCAGGACGCCATATTGGCCGGCGCCATCGGTGCGGCGCTTTGGGCGGCCTTCCGCCATCAGGTGCTGCTGCAAGAGCAAAGCGCCTGAAGCAGAAGCATCACGATTCCGGTATTCGGCCATGACGGAAAATTTCGACGTCACATCCCCACTGCCCGGCGAGGAACCCGGCGGCGAGGGCGCCCCGCGGATTCGCCTGATGGGCGAGGCCGACCTGCCCGCGATCCTGTCCATTGACCGGACGGGGGACAGAGAGGGGAGGAGGGTTTTCTATGAGCGGAAAATAGCCGCCTGCCTGCGGGAGCCGGGCCTCAACACCTCGCTGGTGGCCGAGCTCGACGGCGCCCCGGCGGGATTCCTGCTGGGGCAGCTTTACTTCGGGGAGTTCGGCATCCCCGCCCAGCGGGCCGTGCTGGACACCCTGGCCGTGCATCCCGAATTCAGAAGACGGGGCGTGGCCCGGGCCATGGTGGAGCAATACCGGAAGAACATGACCGCGTTGCGGGTGGAGGCCATTGACACCCTGGTGGATTGGGAGCGCTTCGACCTGCTCGCATTCTTCAAGTCCATTGGGTTCCGCCCTTCCCGCGTCATTGATCTGGTCTGGAACGTCGCCGATTACCCGTTCGCCGGAAAGGCCGGCGGCGCCGTCGTGCGTCCGGCTGAGGAAAAGGACGTGAAGGCGGTGGTGGACATTGACCGGGAAGCAGGCCTCGTATCCCGCCCGGTCTACTTCGCGGCCAAGTTCGGCAATGCCCGGAATTATCCGGACAAGAACATTTTCGTCGTGGCGGAACTGGACGGCGATCTGGCAGGGTTCATGGTGGGCAGCTTGTACCAGGGGGAATTCGGGATCGAAGTGACCCGCGGGGTGATTGACTCCTTCGGGGTCGGGGAATCCTTCCGCCACGCGGGCGTCGCTTCGGCCATCATGAGCTTCCTTTTGCAGCGGGTGAACAAGCTCGGGGTGACGCAGATGGAAACCCTCTGCCGCTGGAACAACTGGGAGCTGCTCCGATTTTTCGAGTACGTCGGCTTTCGCCCCAGCCCCCGCATCAATCTGGAATGGCGGGCGGGCTGATCCGGCCTGGACAACGCCCGCGGCAGGGCAAGGCTCGCCCGACCGAAATTCCGCCTCGCCCATCCTCCCGGCGCCGCGCCGCGGCCATCACCTGCACCGGACCAGCCCATGGCGGTCGAGAAAATTCCGATCTACTGCTCCCAATGCGTCGCGGGACCCGACCTGATCCAGGTGGAGGTGGAAGACGGCGTGGCCAGGCGCATCACGCCCAACTTCAATTTTCACGCGGAGCACCCGGCCCAGGGCCGCGTATGCGTGAAGGCCTACGGCCTGATCCAGAAGATGTACAACCCCAACCGGATCAAGGGGCCCATGAAGCGGGGCAACCCGAATAAAGGGCGAAACGAAGATCCCCAATGGGTGGCAATCGGCTGGGAGGAAGCGCTGGATTTGGTGGCCGGCAAGCTGCGCGCCATCCGCGCCAAAGGGCTGGTGGACGAAAGCGGCAATCCCCGCCTGGCCCTCACCCTGGGCCAGGGGGGCGTCGCGCCGGGCTATATGGGCACCTTCCCCGCCTTCATGACCGCCTGGGGCGCTTTGGATCAGACCATCGGCGCGGGCCAGGGCGTGAAGTGCTACCACTCGGAGCATCTGTACGGGGAGTTCTGGCACCGGGCCTTCATCGTCGTGCCCGACACCCCCCTTTGCCGGTACGTGATTTCCTTCGGCAACAACGGCATGGCCAGCTCCGGGGTGACCGGCGTGTGGCGTCACGCGGAGGCCAAGGACAGGGGCTTGAAGCGCATCCAGGTGGAACCCCACCTGTCCGTCACCGGCGCCTTCGCGGATGGCTGGGTGCCCATCAAACCCAAGACCGACGCCGCGTTCCTGTTCGCCCTGATTCACGCCATCCTGCATGAGCACGACTGGCGCCGGGTCTGCGACGTGGATTTTCTCGGGCGGCGCAGCAACGCGCCTTATCTGATCGGGCCCAACGGCTATTACCTGCGGGAGCCCGCCAGCGGAAAGCCGCTGGTCTGGGACAATAGCAATGGACGCCCCTTGCCCTTTGACGATCCCGCGGCCGGAGAGGCCGCCCTGGCCGGAACCTTCAAGGCCTCGGGCATGGAAGTGGGGCCGGACGAGCAGACCTGGCGCCACGAGGGGGTGTCCGTGCAGCCCGCCTTCCAGAAGCTGATGGATCACGTGGCCCCCTACAGCCCCGATTGGGCGGGTGAAATCTGTGACGTGCCCCCGGCCACAATCCGGGAAATCGCGGCGGAATACCTTTCCCATGCCTGCGTCGGGGAAACCGTTACCGTCGAGGGGCGCGAGTATCCCTACCGGCCGGTGGCGGTGCTGCTGGGCAAGACCGTCGCCAACGGCTGGGGCGGGTACGAGGCCTGCTGGGGACGCACGGTGCTGGCCTGTCTGGTGGGCGCGCTGGAAGTGCCGGGGGGCATTATCGGCTCCGGCGTGCGGCTCAACCGCCCGGCCCACGACCGCTTTCTCACGGTCAACCCCGGCCCGGACGGCTTCATGCTGGGTGCCTTGAACCCAACCGGCAAGCAGGGGTGGCGCAAGGCCAGCAACCGCAGCGCCTACCAGACCCTGGTGCCACTGCTGGGCGACGGGCCGTGGGCGCCCGCCCTGGGGCCTGCGCACCTGCCGTGGCTGTTCATGGGAAACACGCCCCCGAACTGGCCCCGCCAGTCCCTGCCCGACGTCTGGATCAACTACCGCGCCAATCCGGCCATCTCCAACTGGGACACGGAGCGGGTGATTGACGTGTTGGAAAGAATGCCCTTCACCGTCTGTTTCGCATACACGGCGGACGAGACCAACTGGTTCGCCGACCTCCTGCTGCCCGAAAGCCCGGACACCGAGAGCCTCCAGTTGATCCGCGTCGGCGGCGCCCAGTTCGTCGAGCAATACTGGCGGCACATCGGCTGGGCGATCCGCCAGCCCGTCACCGCCCAACCCCTCTACGACACCATGGATCTCACCGAGATCACCACCCGGCTGGCGGAAAAAGTGGGCATTCTGGCGGAGTACAACGAGGCCATCAACAACGGGCGCGGCATCGGCGTGAGCCTGAAAAAGCACCACCCCGACGGCGTGCTCAACCCGGAACGGGCCTATTCCGTGGAGGAAATCTGGGAGCGCGCCTGCAAGGCCGCCACCCGGGAAGCCTCGGACGGCGCGGAGCAGCACGGCCTGGCGTGGTACAAGGAGCACGGCGCCTACCTGGTGCCGTTTCCCCAGAAAAACTGGTACCTGGACGCGGCCATGAAGGAAAAGGGGCTGCGTTACGAACTGCCCTACCAGGAGCGGATCATGCGGATGGGACGCGAGCTGGGCAACCGGCTGCACGAGGCAGGGGTGGACTGGTGGGAGCCCCAGCTGGCCGAGTATGCCGCTCTGCCAGCCTGGAAGAATTTCCCGGACATCTGGCGCGCCGCGGCCCGCGAGGCGGGCCAGCACCCGGAGCAGTACGGCCTGTGGATGATCACCACCCGCAGCATGCAGTACGCCTGGGGCAGCACGGTCTCCCTGCCCATCCTGGCCGATGTGGCGGCCAATGTGAGCACCCACTTCGGGGTGGTGGTGAACCACCATACGGCCCACGAACTGGGCATAGCGGAGGGGGACGAAATCTGGGTCGAATCGCCCCTCAACCGGGCCAAGGGCAGGGCCGTGCTCAAGCAGGGCATCCGGCCCGACGTGATTCTGACGACCCAGCAGTTCGGCCATTGGGTGACCCCCGTCGCCAGGGAACTGGGCACGCCGAACCTGAACAAGCTGGCCGGCATGGGGCTGGCCCTCACCGACGCCACGGGCAGCGGAGCCGACCTGGTGGCGGTGAAAATCTACAAGGCATGAGGCGGTGATGGCGCGCTGGGGCATGGTGGTGGATTTGGGCCGGTGCGTGGGCTGTCATACCTGCACCATCGCATGCAAGATGGAAAACGGCCTGCCGCCCGATATCCTGTGGCGCACGGTGCTGGACGTGGAGACGGGGCAGTATCCCGCCGTGGAACGCACGTTCGTCCCCCTGACGTGCATGCACTGCGCCGATCCGCCCTGTCATGACGCCTGTCCCACCACCGCCACCAGGGTGCGGGAGGACGGGATCGTCTGGATCCGCGACGACATCTGCATCGGCTGCGGCTCCTGCGTGGTGGCCTGCCCCTACCGGGCGCGGCATCTGGTGGCGGCGGAGCGCTACTACTTCGGGGCGCCCACGGAACCGGAACTGGCCACCTACGACCGCGGCCGGGTGGGCATCTGCACCAAGTGCCAGTTTTGCTTCCACAAGCTCGACGAGGCACCCGCGGGCGCGGTGCCGGGCGAGCATCCGGAATACACCCCCGTCTGTTCTTCCTCCTGCATCTCGGACGCCATCCAGTTCGGCGATCTGGACGACCCGGCCAGCCGGGTGGCAAAGCTCGCCGCGCAGAGCCCGCAAGCCGCGCGCATGCTGGAGCAACTGGAGACCGAGCCCTCGGTGTACTACCTGAACGTTCCAAACATGGATGCCCAGCCGCCCCGGCTTCAGCATTCCTGGCACAAGCGGGCCGTCTCCAACTTTTTCTGCGGCACCACCGGCGCGGGGCTGTATTTTTTCGCCGTACTGTACGGATGGCTGCAAGGTGCGGCCGAACCGCTGGCTGGGGAGGGCTCGGTTTTGCAGTCTCTGCGGCCCGACGACATGGCCGTCCTGCTGGCGCCGGTGCTGGTGGCGGTGGGGCTGCTCTCCGTGGCGGCCGAGGCGGGGCGTCCCCTGCGCGGGTTCAACGTGCTCCGCAACCTGCGCCGCTCGTGGATGTCCCGCGAATCCGGTTTCGCGGCGGTGTTCATCGTGCTGGCCTTGCTGGACGGCCTGTTCTGGCGCAGCCCGCCCTTGGAGGCGGCGGCCGGGCTGGCGGGGCTGGGCGTTGCCCTGGCCCAGGGACTGATTCTGGCGAGGGCCAAGGGCGTCCCGGCCTGGAACGTGGGGATCATGCCGGCCTGGTTTCTCTCCTCCGCGCTGGTCTGCGGCGGGGGCGTCTTTCTGGCGCTGAGCGGGCTGCTGGGGACGCCTCCTCCCTGGCTGGCCGCGGCGGGGCTGGTGGTCTTGCTGCTGGATCTCGGCGTCTGGACCCGCTATCTGCTCACCCCGCCCAAAACGGCGACCTTCACCCGCTCCGCCGCGCTGCTGCGGCAGAGACGCTACTGGTGGGGCATCGTGGGGCTGGGGCATCTGGCGCCCGCGGCGCTTCTGGCAGCTGGGCTGGCAATGCCGGCGCTGGCGGGCCCGGGCGCGGTGCTGGCCGGCGCAGCCATGGTGGCCGGGGGCCTGATCGCCAAATATGCGCTGATCCTGAAGGCGGCTTTTCTGGTGGACCTGTTCGACCGGTTTGGCGAGGTGCGGCCGGGCGCGTCCGCCGGAGAGGCCGCTTCCGCCGCGCCGCCGTCCACCGCGGTGGCCTGAAGGGGCTGAAGAAGGATGGATAAACGCGTGCCTCGTGTCTGACCGCACCCGGACAGACCGTCCCATTTTGCGGCGCCATGCCCCGGGGGCGTGAGGGTCGGTTTGCCCTCCATCCAGCGGCCATGAGGGCCGCGCCCTTGCGGCGCCATCTCTGGTGCGCCGAAAACACTAGTCATTTCAGTCAGAACTCTCCCCCGGGCCGCCCGGCCCCAAAGGCTCTCCTTTGCGTTTCCTCCGCTGGCACAAATCTTGAGATGGCTGATGAGAACGACTTGATGGGAAGGAGCGGGTCGTTCATGACACTTGCTTTCGTCCGCCCATTGGGGAAATTCGATCCCGGGCTTAGCGCAGGGATTGCGCACAACCCGCGGCACCGCCGCAAGGGACGGATCGGAATAGGCCCGCTGCCGTGCGGCCCGCAATCCGGCGAAGCGCCGACGCTACAGCCACAACTTTGGGTGAGCCATGAGCCAATCTTTCAGCCGACGAGACTTTTTGAAGCGGAGCACCGCGGCCGGCGCGGCCCTGGGCGCCACCGAGTTGCTTTCCCTGTCCCTGCTGCGACCGGCCCACGCGAAGGGCAGCCCGCTTGATTTCTATCCGGAGCGCGGTTGGGAGCGCCTTTACCGGAACGTGTACGCCCACGACGACTCCTACGTTTTCATGTGCACACCCAACTGCACCCACAACTGTTACCTGCAGGCCTACGTCAAAAACGGCGTGGTGACCCGTTGCGGCCCCACCCAGAAGTACCACCTGGGCACCGACGTCTATGGCACCAAGGCCAGTCAACGCTGGGACCCCCGGCACTGCAACAAGGGGCTGGCCATCGTGCGCCGCTTCAACGGCGACCGGCGCGTCAAGACGCCGCTGGTGCGCCGCGGCTTCAAGGAGTGGGTGGAGCGTGGCTTTCCCCGCGACCGGGAGGGTCTGCCGCCCGCCGAGCTCTTCCGGCGGGGGGAGGACTCCTTCGTCCGGGTCGGCTGGGAGGAGGCCTATAAAATCATCGCGCGCACCATGGAGCACCTGGCCCGCTACTACTCGGGAGACCAGGGCGCCGGCAGGCTGACGGCACAGGGCTATCACGAATCCATGGTCAAGGCCTGTCAGGGCGCCGGCACGCGCACCCTCAAGTTTCGCGGCGGCATGCCCGTGCTGGGCGCCATCAAGCTGTTCGGCCAGTACCGGCAGGCCAATTCCATGGCGCTGCTCGATGCCTACGTGCGCGGTGTGCCCAAGAACAAGGCCAAGGGGGGCGTCGGCCTGGACAATTATTCCTGGCACACGGACCTGCCGCCGGGCCACCCGATGGTGACCGGGCAGCAGACGGTGGACTTCGACCTGTGCAACGTCGAGTACACCAAGATGGCCATCTGCTGGGGCATGAACTGGGTGTCCACCAAGATGCCCGACGCCCACTGGCTGACCGAGGCGCGCATCAAGGGCGCCAAGGTCGTGGTGATCAGCACCGAGTACAACTCCACCTGCTCCAAGGCCGATGAGTACGTCGTGATCCGCCCCGGCACCGATCCGGCCCTGGCCCTGGGCATCGCCCGGGAGATCATCGAGCGGAAGCTGTACGACGAGAAATTCGTCAAGGGCTACACCGACCTGCCGCTGCTGGTGCGCATGGACACCCAGGAATTGCTGCGCGCAAGCGAGGTGATGCCGCGCCGCAAGCTGACCAGGCTCAAGCGCACCCGCATCCTGCGCAGGGGCCAGAAGGTGCTGCCCTTCGACGTCAGCCAGGGCATGCCGGTGATCAGCGAGGCTCAGCGCAAGGCCTGGGGCGACTTCGCCGTGTGGGACAAAAAGAAGGGCAAACCCGCCGCGGTCAGCCGCGACGACATCGGCCGGCACTTCTTCAGGAAGGGCGCCGACCCCGCGCTGACGGGGGAGTTCGAGGTGAGGATAGGGGGCGCCTCCGTCAAGGTGCGCCCGGTCTTTGACCTGGTGCGCAAACACCTGCGCGACACCTGGTCCCTGAAGAACGTCCAGCAGGTGACCTGGGCGCCTCCCAGCGCCGTCCGGAGCCTGGCGAAGCAGATCGCCGCGAATCCGGAAGGGGTGCTCTTCATCACGGGCATGGGCCCCAACCAGATGTTCAACGCGGACCAGAAGGATCGGGCCATCTTCCTGGTGGCTGCGCTGACTCGCAACGTGGGCTTCAAGGGCGGCAACGTGGGGAGCTATGCGGGCAACTACCGGGCCGCCTACTTCAACGGCATGCCCCTGTACATGGCGGAGGATCCTTTCGCCCCGGAAACCAACCCGCGCAAAATGCCCAAGGTGCGTTCGACCATCCGCATGCAGTCGGCGCATTTCTACTCCCATGGCGACATGCCGCTGGTCGTCCACGGCAAGGTATACAACGGCAAGAGCCACACCCCGCTGCCGACCAAGATGCTCTGGTTCTCCGGCTCCAACTCCCTGTTGGGGAACGCGAAGGGCCACTACGACGTGGTGATGAACCTGCTGCGCCACCCCGATTACCGGGGTATGCACGACGGCAAGCGGCTGATCGAGGCCGTGTTCGTCAACGAGTGGTGGTGGACGGGCAGCTGCGAGTACGCGGACGTGGTGCTCGGCGTGGACTCGTGGGGCGAGTACAACGTCTACGACCTTACGCAGTCGTGCACCAATCCCTTCATGCAGATCATGCCGCTGTCGAAAATCCCGCGCATCCACTCGACGCGGAGCGACACGGAGACTTACGCCGGCGTGGCCGCGAAGCTCGCGGCGATCACGGGAGACCGGCGCTTCGTCGATTACTGGAAGTTCATCGGGGAAGGAAAGGCGGCGCCGTATATCAAGCGCATCCTGGAGCACAGCAACATCACCGTCGGTTACAACTTCGAGGATATGCTGAAAGATGCCGAGCAGGGCATCCCGGCGATGATGATGGCCCGCAGCTACCCCAAGTACATCGGCCATGAGCAAAGCGTGGAGGACAAGCCCTGGTACAACCGCACCGGGCGCCTCGAGTTCCTGCGGGACGAGCCGGAATTCAAGCTGCATGGCGAAATGCTGCCGTTGCACCGCGAGCCCATTGATTCCACGTTTTACGAGCCCAATGTCATCGTCGCGGCGCCCCACCCGCTGATTGATCCCAAGACGCCGAAAGACCTGGGGTTTTCCGAGCACGATCTGAGCGGCGAGACCCGGCAGGTGCGCAACGTGGTGTTGACCCCGGCGCAGTTGCTGAAGACGAAACATCCCCTGATGAGCAAGGGTTTCACCCATCAGTGGATCACGCCCAAGTACCGCCACAGCGTCCATACCATCGTGGCGGACATTGACATCCTGTCGGTGTGGTGGGGGCCCTATGGCGATATGTACCGCCGCGACAGGCGCATGCCCTGGGTGGGGGAGGGTTACGTGGACATCAACCCCGAGGACGCAAAGGAAATGGGCATCGGGGACGGCGACTACGTGTGGATAGACGCCGACCCGGAGGACCGGCCTTTCCGCGGCTGGCAGAATCGGCCCAAGGAAGCGAAGATCGCCCGGGCGTTGATGCGGGCCCGCTATTATCCGGGGACGCCGCGGGGCATCGCCCGCAGCTTCTTCCATTTCTCCGGCGCTTCCTTCGGCAGCGTGCGCGGCCACGAAACCCGCAGGGACCGCCTCGCCAAGAGTCCGGAGACCGGATACCAGTCCATGTACCGCTACGGCAGCCACCAGAGTGGCACCCGCTCCTGGCTGCGTCCGACCCTGCTCACCGACACGTTGGTGCGCAAGAACCTGATGGGGCAGAAGGTGGGCCAGGGCTTCAGTCCCGACGTCCACTGCGCCAACGGGGCGCCCCGCGAGTCATTCGTCAAGCTGACCCGCGCCGAGGCCGGCGGCATCGACGGCAAGAGCCCTTGGCGGCCCGTCACCCTGGGCATCCGCCCGACGCAGGAGGACGAGGCGATGAAACTTTATCTCGCGGGTGGCTACGTCACCGTGGAAAGGAGCTAGAACCATGCCGAAGGTGCACAACTGGCAGCTTGGCCGGAAGATGGATTATCCCTACGGAGAGGCGCCCGCGAAGCGGCAGATTGCCTGGGTCTTCGACACCAACAAGTGCATCGCCTGTCAGACCTGCAGCATGGCCTGCAAGATGACATGGACCTCGGGCCGTGGGCAGGAATACATGTTCTGGAACAACGTGGAGACCAAGCCCTATGGGGGCTTCCCGACGCGGTGGGATCTGGCGGCGTTGGAGAAGATCGGCAAGGGCGCCTGGAAGAAGGGGGTGTACCGGGGCAAGACGGTCTTCGAGGCCGCCGACGGCAGGTCCGAAAAGGTCGCGGGCGTACTGCCGACCGACGAGGACTGGGCCCATCCCAACATCGGGGAGGATCAGATCGTGGGTGGCTCCATGCCGCAGGGCGCGCACGTGAACAGCCTGCCCCACGACCGCTGGTTCTTCTACCTGCCCCGCATTTGCAACCACTGCACCTACCCGGCCTGCCTGGCCGCCTGCCCGCGCAAGGCCATTTACAAGCGGCCCGAGGACGGCGTGGTGCTGATTGACCAGAGCCGCTGCCGGGGCTACCGCCGTTGCGTGCGCGCGTGCCCTTACGGCAAGCCCATGTTCCGCCCCAACCACGAGGTGTCGGAGAAATGCATCGCCTGCTATCCGAAGCTGGAAAAGGGCATGCAGACGCAATGCGTGGAGCAATGCATCGGAAAAATCCGCGGGCAGGGCTGGCTGACGATGGACAGGAAGCCCGATCCGGCCAACCCCATTGACTACCTGGTGCGCATCCGCAAGATCGCGCTGCCGCTCTATCCGCAGTTCGGCACGCAGCCGAACGTGTACTACATCCCCCCCATCCATGTGGACCCGGCCTACATGGCGCAAATGTTCGGGCCCGGGGTCAAGCAGGCGATCAAGGCCTACAAGGGGGCGAAGCGGGACGAGAAGCTGGCCGGCCTGCTTTTGCTGTTCGGCAGTTCGCCGGAGATCATGGAGCGCTTCCAGGTGTCCCGCGGGAAGGCCAGGGGCTACAACGCCAAGGGCCGCAAGGTGGCCGAGGTGCCGTTGGTCGAGCCCAGTCAGATCCGTGTGGCCTTTGACAGGATGCGCAACGTCCACCGCATGGACGTTACCTGACCATTCCGTGATGCTACTGCGCGGCGGGAACGGGCGGGGCAGCCTCCCCCGAAGTTGCGGGGACGCCCCGGAGAACGAGAGAGGGAGTGCAAGGTGAAAACCCCGGAGGATAATATCTGGAGGACGATATGAAGAATGCCATCGTTGCAGGCGCGCTGCTGACCCTGCTGGCCGGGAGCGCGTGGGCTCAAGCCGCTACGGGGATCAGGGCCGCCTACCGTCCCGAGGGGGTGCCGGTTCAGCCCGGGGCGGCCGCCTGGAAGAAAGCGCCCCAACTGACCCTCCACTTGACGCCGCAGGTCATCGTCGTGCCCACCGGCGGCGGCGCCGTCCCGAAATTGTCCGTGCGCGCCGTGCATGACGGCAAGTGGCTGGCCCTGCGGCTGGAATGGCGCGACCGTACCGCCAACAGGGAGGTGGGCACCTCCTCCTTCAGGGACGCGGTGGCCGTGGGCTTTCCGATCACCGAGGGCGAGACCCCGCCCTCGCCTCTGATGGGGGACAAGCAGCGTCCGGTGAACATCTGGCAGTGGACGGCCGATTTCGATGCCAACTCCCAGGGGCGGGGCGGCTTTGCCGACCGCTATCCCCACACCGAGGGCGTCTGGTACTTTCCGCAGGATTACGAGGTCACGCGGGAGGTGCGGGCCTGGCGCGGCTTCCAGCCGGTCATCGAGTTGACGGCGCACGGCTTCGGCACCCTGGAACGGAAGGTGGCCCAGAACGTACGCGGCCTGGGCAGGTACGCACGCGGGCTGTGGAGCGTGGTGCTGCGGCGCCGGCTCTCCACGGGCAATCCGCGCGATCCCATGTTCCGGCCGGGGGAGACCGTCAGCACGATCTTTGCCATCTGGGACGGCTCCGCGGGAGAGGTCAACGGCCGCAAGTCGGTGACCATGTACTGGACTCCCCTGACGCTGGATCCCACCACGGGTAAGGCAAGATGAGCGCGAAGCTGAACGGCGAGGCCCGCCACACCCAACGGGCGCTGGTCTACCGGACGCTGGCACACCTGTTCCGGCCTCCGCAAGCGGAAGGGCTGGAGCACCTTCGCGACCGGGAGCTGCCGGCCCTGATAAAGGCGTTGCAAGCCCTGGGCGCGGAGGCCGCCCTTCTGAAAGGGGCCCGCGCTCTGCGGCGGGCTCTGTCCGCATTGGACGAGCAGCGGCTGGCGGCGGAATGGGAAGCGAACTTCGAAGCCTCGGGCGGGCTGATCTGCCCCCTGGGCGAGGTGACCCATACCACTGAGAGTTCTCCGGAAGCCTGGATGCACGGCTATCGCCTGGCGGACGTCGCCGGATTCTACAAGGCCTTTGGCGTGGAGGTGACGCCCGGCAGCGAGCGGCCCGACCACCTGGCCGTGGAGCTCGAGTTCATGCACCTGCTGGCCGTCAAGGAGGCCGTGGCGGAGGAACAGGGCGAAGCGGAAGGCGCCGCGGTGTGCCGGGAGGCCACCGTCTCCTTTCTCGGCGATCATCTCGGCCGCTGGACGGGCAAGGTGCGGGCCCGGTTGGAGGAGGGGAGCGGGAAGCTCTACCCCCTGGCCGCGGCGGTGCTGGATGGCTTCGTCACGTTCGACGCAGGGCGCCAGCCCGGCTTTCCGCGGCCCTGAGCAGGCGGCGGTGCGTCAATGCGCGCGCAAACCCGCCGGCCCACGGCGAAGCACCTTTCCATCACGAAGTTACCTCTTTAAGCCTATTACAAGTCAGTGATCTATTGTGTGTGGAAATACGCTTAAAATTAACATATTTATGAGCATATTTATTTTATTTTTACGCGCAACCATAAGGCATTTCGAGCGTATAAACAGTCGTATTAGTGTCGTATAGTCTGCCAAGTTACGTGGAGTTGGTCGTATGGCGTGTCCACCGGCGGGGAGTTGCCGGCTGCCAGATCGGCGGGCGTTGATCGCCTGCCGTGCGGTTGGCGCCCCGGCCGGGGAGAGACATCGGCTGGATTGATTTCATGAACGGGCGATACGGCCGGACACGGTTCAAATTATTTCAATCGGGCAAGCAGAAGTTAAAGCAGACAAATGTCAAAAGCCGGGCCCGCGCCCGCCGATGATGATTCCGAGAGGGGAAACAGAGGCAGCGCCGGGAGTTCGAAAATACCTAGGCCACAGAGGTGCCAAATGGAAATTATGAAAAACGTAAACGTGGCGAAAAAGATGGTGATCGGCTTCGGCATGATGATCGCGGTGATTGCGATCATTGTCGGGGTCACGCTGTATCAATTGAGCGGCATGCGCGACCTCAACCACCGCATCATAAATCTGCGGGTGCCGACCGCGCAAAACAGCGAAAGAGTCCTGCTCGGAATCCATCATGCCCTGGCCGCCCTGCGGGGATACATGATCCTGGGCAAGGACAAATTCGAGAAGGAACGGCTCGATGCCTGGGAAACGGACATCAACGCCTCCTACGACAATCTCAAGGAATTTTCCAAGAACTGGACCAATCCGGAAAACGTGAAGCGCCTGAAGGAAGTGGGCGCCCTGCTGAAGGATTTCTCGAAGTACCAGCAGGAAATCGCGGACATTTCGCAGAAAGTGGAAAACGTTCCGGCGGTGAAAATCCTGTTCGATCAGGCCGCGCCCCAGGCGGCGGTGATGGTGAGCAACATCACCAAAATGATCGATATCGAGGCCGGACAGCCCGCCACGCCGGCGAGGAAGAAACTGCTCGGCATGATGGCCGATGTGAGGGGCTCCACCGGACTGGCCCTGGCGAATATCCGCGCGTTTCTGCTTGGCGGCGACGAGAAATTCCGCAAGGGGTACGAGAATTTCTGGAAAATCAACGAGACCCGGTTCGGAGATCTGCGCGACAACGCCCGGCTCCTCAATCGTCAACAGACCGTGGCATTCAGGGCGTTCTCCAAGGCGCGGGCCGTATTCGCCCCGCTGCCTCCCAGGATGCTCTCCCTGCGCGCGGGCGCCGACTGGAACCTGGCCAACTACTGGCTGAGCACAAAGGCCGCTCCCGTGGGAGCGAAGCTGGTGAGCATTCTCTCTGCGATGGCGGTAAACCAGAAACAACTGCTGAAAACCGACGAGACGGCCGCGGCAAGGTTGGATCGCGTTCTGCTGATAGTGTTGATTGCAGCCGCCCTGATCGGCATCGCTCTTGCGGTGTTCATCGGCCTGATGGTTTCCCGCTCCATCACCGGGCCGATCAGCCGGACGGTAACGATGATCAAGGGGCTCGAGCAGGGCGACCTCACCAACCGGCTCAAGCTGGGCCGCGGCGATGAAATCGGCGTGATGGCCGACGCGATGGACCGCTTCGCGGAAAATCTCGCGGAGTTGGTGAACAATATTCGCGGCAGTTCCAACCAGGTGTCCGGCTCGTCCACAAGCCTGACGGACATAGCGAATGTGCTGGCCTCGGGCTCCGAGGAAAACGCCGTCCAGGCCGGCAACGTTTCTTCCGCCGCGGAGCAATTGAGCGGCAACGTCAATACCGTGGCCACGGCGGTGGAAGAAATGTCCTCCACCATCAAGGAAATCACCGGCACCGTGGCGAAATCCTCCGCGACCACGGAGAAGGCCGTGGAGCGTTCCAACAAGGCGGCGGAAGTGATAAGGGCCTTGAGCGCAAGTTCGGACGCCATCGGGCGCATCACCGAGCTGATCAGCTCCATCGCCGCCCAGACCAACATCCTCGCCCTTAACGCCACCATCGAGGCGGCGCGCGCGGGGGATGCGGGCAAGGGCTTTGCGGTGGTGGCCAACGAGGTCAAGGACCTGGCGAAGGAAACCTCCCAGGCAACCGAGGAAATCGTCTCCCAGATCGGCGAAATGCAATCCAACGCCAAGGACGCCGTGGCCGCGATTGACGAGATCGGAACGGTCATGAACGAGGTCAATACCTATGCCGCCACCGTCTCCGCGGCCATTGAAGAGCAGTCCTCCACCACCGCCGAAATCGCCCGCAGCATGAACGAGGCGGCGACGGGGGTGAAAGACATCGTCAGCAATGTCACCGGCGTGGCGGACTCGGCCACGGAAAACAGCAGAAAATCCTCGGAAACCAAGGATGCCGCCGATGCGCTGACCGGCGTGGCGGCCGGCCTTGCGCGGCTGGTCGCCGCGTTCAAAACCACCGCCAGCGCCAGATTGAGTTCGGGAGCCACCGGTTCCGGCGGCGGGACGGCAGGTTCCTCAGAACTGGACGATCTGTCCGATATGCTGGCCCGCGAGGACGGGCAAAAGGCCGGGGACGCCAACCTGCTCGATGGGAGCACCGGTTCCGCGGAGCCGAAAGTGGCGCCCACCCCCCCCAAGGGCAACGGCTCGGCCAACCCCAAGGCGCCCTCATAAAGGCCCGATTTCCGATC
>CBDUSX010000004.1:0-26116 GCA_965369935.1 uncultured bacterium | reverse complement strand
GGGGAGGCGGGCAGGGGCTCCAGCAAGGCCCCGGCTTCCCGGCCCAGCTTTTCGCAATGGGCCCTCACCGCCTCGAGGGCGCCGCAGCTTTCCGCCAGGCCAATGACCCAGGCGATGTCTGGTACCGCCGTTTCCGCCGGGGACGCGAGCAGGACGGCTTTCAGCCTGGCCGCGTCCCCGTCTTCCAGCCGCTCCAGCATTTCGATCACGATCAGGGTGCGCTTGCCCTCGGCGATGTCCCCGCCGTGCTCCTTTCCGTAGCCTCCGCCGAAGGCCTCCGGGGCGGCTTGCGCCGAGTCGGCGGTGAGGTTCAGCAGGTCGTCGCGCACCTGAAAGCCCACCCCCAGCTTCGCGCCGTATTCGCCCAGGGCGGCGAGCAGTTCCGCCTCGCCGCCGCCGATCAAAGCGCCGATCTCGCAGGGCGCCCGGCCGGAATACCAGCCGGTCTTCTTGCCGATCATCAGCTCGTACTCCGCGCGGCCGGGGACGTGGCTGCCCTGGCTCCAGGCAATGTCCATGGCCTGGCCCTCGAAGGTGTGGCGGAAGGCCAGGGCGAACCGCCGCTGCACCTCCAACGCCATGTCCGGGCCCAGCAAGTCTCCGTTTTCCAGCAGGGCCTCGTACACCAGCCCGAACAGAAGGTCTCCGGCGTTGAGGGCCAGGGGCACCCCGTGCTGCCGGTGCAGGGCGGGGCGTCCCCGGCGCATTTCGGAATCGTCCTCGATGTCGTCGTGGACGAGGGCGAAGTTCTGGAACAACTCCAGGGCCATGGCCGAGGGCAGCGCGCGCTCCGGCTCACCGCCCGCCAGGGCCGTGCACAGCAGCAGCAAGGCGGGACGGAAGCGCTTTCCCCCCCGGCCCGGATATTCGGCCGCCAGATCGTACAGGCTGTCCCGCGGCTCTCCGGCGCCGATGAAGCGCGGCAGCCCGGCATCCATCCAACGGCCCACGGACTCCAGGTAGCCGGGCAGGCTATCAAATTCCAGGGGCGGCAGTGATGCATCAGCCATCGGATTGACCAGAGCGGGGAAAAAATTCTGCGGCGGCGCCCGTGCGGGGCCTCGATTGTCCTTTGCAGCGAAACGCCGTAAGAAGGGTAGGGCCGGAGAATGAAATATGCCCACGGGCCTGCCGCAAAGCAACGGTTTTCTGGGGGAGATTCCGGAGAGCATCTTCCGGGTGTGGGCCAAAGGCGGGCCGGGCGGGGCGCATGCCCGCAATCGAGCGATGAGGGACGCGATGGACTGTATTTTTTGCAAGATTGTCGCCGGGGAGATTCCTGCCTTCAAGGTCTATGACGACGGCGGCACCCTGGCCTTCATGGACATCAACCCCCTGGCCGAGGGCCATTTGCTGGTGGTGTCCAAACGGCATTTCGCCAACCTGTTCGATGGGGACGACGCCGCCATGGGCCAGGCCATGGCCGCCGCGGGCAAAATCGCCCGCGCCATGCAGGGCACCCTGGGCATTGACTCCCTGAACCTGGTGCAGGCCAACGGCCCCTGGGCGGCGCAGAGCGTGCAGCATTTTCACATTCATCTCATCCCGCGCAAAGAAGGGGACGGCCTGGGCATGGACTGGCCCCTCGTGCCGGGGGACATGGAAGCCATCAGGCAGACCGGCGATGCCATCGCCGCCGCCATTTCTTAAAAGACATCGTCTGACAGGAGCCGCACCATGCCGTTGAATCTGAAGGAAGGGGACGCCTTTCCCCCGGCGGAGCTGCTGGACGAGGCCGGCAACGCCGTGTCCGTGGCCGACGTGGCGGGCGGCGCGCCGTTGATCCTGGCATTCTACCGCGGTTACTGGTGACCGAAGTGAGCGGTGCAGCTCAAGGAATTCGTGCAATTCCATGAAGTGGCGGATGTGTCCTACCTCAAGATCGCGGCGGTGAGCGTGGACCCGCCCAAGGTGAACGCCGCCTTCAAAACGGGGCTGGGCGCGCGCTTTCCCTTTCTCTGCGACGAGGGCCTGCGCCTCACCGACGCCCTGGGCATCCGCGAGACGACGGACAAGCGGCACGGCCCCCTGCCCGTGCCCTTCACCTTTGCGCTGCTGCCCGACCTGACCATCCACCGCATCTTCAACGGATGGTACATGACCGGCCGGCCCACGCCGGAGGAACTCAGGCAGGTGGCGCGGGAAATGACCGCCCGCATCCGGGAGGACTTCCTGTTCGCCGGCGAGTGATCTAGCCCGCATCCTGATGGAGCACGCCGGAGATGAAGCGCGTCACCTCCTCCGTCGGCGGAGCCTGGAAGAATTCCCGCGTTTCGTAAACCCCACTGACCCGCCCCCGGTTGATGAAGAACACGCATTCGCCGATCTTGCGCGCCTGCAGCAGATCGTGGGTGGTGATCACCACCGTCGTGCCGAAGCGGTCCTGCATCTGCAACACCATCTCCTCGACGCGCCAGCGGCTGGCCGGATCCAGGTTGGCCGCCGGCTCGTCCAGCAGCAACACGGCGGGGCGGATCACGAATGCCCGCGCCAGGGCCAGGCGCTGGGCTTCCCCGCCCGACAAGCTGCGGGCCCGGCGCCCGGAGAACGGCTCCAGATCGGCCACCGCCATGGCCTCGCCGATGCGCGCCTCGCGCTCCTCGCGGGCCAGCCCGCGTACCTTGAGGGGCCATGCCAGGTTTTCCCGTACGGTGCGGTTGAACAGCGCGGGACGCTGAAAGACCATGGTGATGCCGTCCTTCGCCGGGTGGGGCGCGCCGTCATTCTTCGGCCGCAGGCGGACTTCCCCTTCCGTGGGGGCATCCAGCAGGGCGCATATGCGGAGCAGGGTGGTCTTGCCCGCGCCGTTGGGCCCCAGCAGCAGGTTGATCTTCCCCTCCTGGAAGGTCAGCGAAACCTCGCGCAGCAGGGAGCGCCCCGCGATGGCGCGGCCGACGCCGTGAAGGCTGAGGGTGGTCATCGTCCCCCCCTTTGGATGCGGTAAAACACGGCGTTCACCGCGAAGGCCAGCAGGATCAGCACCAGCCCCAGGGCCAGAGCCAGATCGAAATCTCCCATGGAAGTCTGCATGACAATGGCCGTGGTCATGGTGCGGGTGGCGCCCTTGATGTTGCCGCCCACCATCAGCACCGCGCCCACCTCCGCGATGGCACGCCCGAAGCCGGCGGTGAGCGCCGCCATGATGCCGTAGCGCGCCTCGTGGATCACCAGCAGGGTCACTCGCAGGCGCGACGCACCCAGGGTGCGGGCGCTGTCCCGCAGCAGGGGGTCCTGGCCGGTCACCGTGGCGTGGGAGAGCGCGGCGATGATGGGCAGCACCAGCACCGTCTGGGCGATGATCATGGCCATCGGGGTGAACAGCAACTGGGCGGAGCCCAGCACCCCCTGGCGCGAAAGGACGATGAAGGTAATCAGCCCCACCACCACCGGCGGTATGCCCATCATGGTGTTGAGCACGCTCACCACCAGCCCCTTGCCCCGGAAGTCGCGCAGGGCCAACGCCACGCCGGCGCACACCCCCAGCGCTCCGGCGACCGCCACGGCGGTCAGGCTCACCAGCAGGGAAAGCCGGATGATGCCGTAAAGCCCGGGGTCGAAAGAGACGATCAACTGCCCCGCCTTGACCAGGGCCTCAGTGAACCCGCCCAAGCCTGCCTCCTTTGGATGCCGCGGCCTTGCCTGCCTTGCGGGACGTGCTGCTTCGCGCCCCCCCGGCCGGCGGGGGCTCCCACAGGGGATAGAACAGCGGGTGGGGTCCCTTGCGGAACTCTTTGATCAGGCGCTGTCCCTCCTCTCCGGTGAGGAAGGCGATCAGGGCCATGGCCTCCTCGTACGCCGCCTCGGGGTGGCGGGCGGGGTTGACCGCGATCACGCTGTAGGCATTGCGCAGGTGGCGCGGGTCCGCGCAGACGATGCGCAGGGCCAGCCCCTCCAATAGCGCCAGGAACGTGCCCGCATCCGCCAGGGTGTAGGCTCCGTCAGCCGAGGCCTGCTCCAGACAACGGGCCATCCCGCCCGGAACGGCCCGGTACCAGGGGCGGCCGAAAGGCAGCGCCGCGGAGCCCGCCCACAGGTCCAATTCCCTCAGGTTGGTGCCGGAATCGTCCCCCCGGCTGAAGAACAGGGCCTCCTTGCGGAAGATGGCCGCCAGGGCGTCGAACACCGTCTCGGCCCGTCCCGCGCCGGCGGGATCTTTCTCCGGCCCCACCAGTACGAAATCATTGGTCATGAACTCCCGCCGGTTCACCCCGTGCCCGGCCTCCACGAACTGCAACTCGTAGGCCGTGTTGTGGCAGATCACCGCGTCCACCCCGCCCCGGCGGCCCAGGCGCAGGGCCTGTCCGGTGCCCACGGCCTGCACTTCCACGCCGGGGCCACCGCGGGCGGTGTAGGCGCCGCAAAGGGCTTCCAGCAGGCCGGACTCGGCGACGCTGGCGGTGGTGGCCAGCTTCAGGGGGCGGGTTTCGGTCTCGGCCATGGCGCGTCGTTCCGCCGCCCTAGGCGAGGGGCAGAATGGGGGGCAGGAAGAGGATCAGCGCGCCGGTCCCGTAGTCCACTTCCTGCCAGGACTTCGCCTCGAACTGCACCGCGGCCAGGGTGCCCGGGGAGTAGATCAGGTCCAGGTCTACGTGCTCGGTGGTGAGCAGGCTCAGCAACTGGGCCACCCCCGGCAGATGGGCGATCAGAAGCAGGGAGGCGAATTCGTTGGGCAGGCCGCGCACGTAATCCAGCAGGTCTTCCGCCGGCGCATTGTAGAGTTCCTGGGCGGATTCCACTTCGATGCCGCTGTTGCACGCGCCCATCACCGCCTCCGCGGTTTCCATGGCCCGCAGGGCCGAGGAGGCGACCACCCGCTCCATGGAAATTCCCGCCTGACGCAGGAAGGCGCCCTGCCCCCCGGCCTGCCTGCGGCCTTCCTCGCTGAGGGGGCGCTCGAAATCGGACATGCCGCCGCTTTTCCCGGCGGCATCGGCATGGCGCAGAACGATCAGGGTTTTCATGGGCGCGGGTTTCCTTCCCTCCGTGGCCGGATGCGGGCCGCCTTGATGGCGCTGGCAGGGAAAAGTCTATATTGCGCCCCGAAGGGCTGTCAATGAAGAGACGCGACCTACGGCAGGGGCGCGGGAGGTTTTTTTGGCACGCCCCACTCGGGACGTGGCAGGTGGCCGTGGGTGGTGGCGGTCAGCACCACCTCGCCGTCCTGGTTGGTCACCTCGGCTTCGAAAGCAACGAGTTGCTTTTCCTCGTCAATGGCCTTCGCCTCGAACACCACTTCCAGCGTATCGCCCGCATACACCGGCTTCAGAAAGCGGAAGGTGATCTCCCGGGCCAGATAGTTGAGATCGCCGCCGATCTTGGTGGGCAGGCTGGCCTGTAATATGCCAGGGGCGATGACCGTGCGGAATCCGGCCGCCTGCGCGAAGGACTCGTCCACATGGTGGCCCCCCTGGTCGCCGGTGAGGGCGATGGTGGCCTGGAGGTCTTCTGGCGTGATCTTGCGGCGCCAGGAGCGGCGCCATCCCACGTGCATGTCGGCGAAGGTTATGTGTTCCCGGGACATCGGCGGTTCCGCTTGTGTGTGCGGGCCGGCCGGAATTCCGCGCGGCCCTGCTTCCTGGCCCGGGACGAGCTAGAACAGCCCCACGACCCGGCCGTCGCCGTCAATATCGATCTTTTCCGCGGCGGGCTGGCGGGGCAGGCCGGGCAGGGTCATGATGTCGCCGGCGAGCACCACGATGAATCCGGCGCCGGCGGAGAGCCGCACTTCCCGGATGTTCACCGTGAATCCACGGGGCGCGCCCAGCAACTTCTGGTCGGCGGTAAAGGAGTACTGGGTCTTGGCCACGCAGACGGGCAGGTTGCCGAAACCGAGTTCCTGAAGCTTGTCGAAGCGCCTGCGCACCGCGGCATCGGCCTGCACATCGTCGGCCCGGTAGATTTCGGTGGCGATGGCTTTCAATTTGTCCCACAGGGGCACGTCGTCGGCATACAAGGGTTTGAATTTGGCCTTGCCGCTTTCCACGATTTTCACCACCGCTTCGGAAAGGGCCAGGGTGCCTTCTCCGCCCTTGCCCCAGCCTTCGCTGACGACCATCTCCACCTTGGATTCCTCGCATTTCCTGCGCAGGGCCTCCACCTCGGCATCGGTGTCGGACACGAAAAGATTCATGGCCACGATCACCGGCACGCCGAATTTCCCGAGGTTTTCGATATGCTGCTGCAGGTTGGCCGCGCCCGCCTCTACCGCCGCCACGTTTTCCGTGCCCAGGTCGTTCTTGCCCACGCCGCCGTGCAGCTTCATGGCCCGCACGGTGCAGACCATCACCACCGCGTCGGGTTTGAGCCCGGCCTTGCGGCACTTGATGTCCAGGAATTTCTCCGCACCCAGGTCCGCCCCGAAGCCGGCTTCGGTGATGGTGTACTCGCCCAGCGCCAGCCCCATCTTGGTGGCCACCACGGAGTTGCAGCCGTGGGCGATGTTGGCGAAGGGGCCGCCATGCACAAAGGCGGGGGTGCCCTCCAGGGTCTGCACCAGATTGGGGGCCAGGGCATCTTTCAGCAACACGGTCATGGCGCCGTGGGCGTTGATGTCGCGGGCGCGGATAATTTCCTTGCCGCCCCTGGTTTCGCCGATCACGATGCTCCCCAGCCGCTCCCGCAGGTCGCCCAGGTCCTCGGCCAGGCACAGCACCGCCATCACCTCGGAGGCCACGGAGATGTCGAAGCCCGACTCGCGGGGGACGCCGTTGCCCGTGCCGCCCAGGCCCACGATGATGTCGCGCAGGGCACGGTCGTTCATGTCCAGCACGCGCCGCCACTGGATGCGCCGCACGTCCAGGCCCAGGGCATTGCCCTGCTGAATGTGGTTGTCCAGCATGGCGGCCAGCAGGTTGTGGGCGGTGGAGACCGCGTGGATGTCCCCGGTGAAATGGAGGTTGATGTCCTCCATGGGAATGACCTGGGAATAGCCCCCGCCGGCCGCACCCCCCTTGATCCCGAAGCACGGCCCCAGGGAGGGCTCGCGCAGGCAGATCACGGACTTCTTGCCGATCTTGCGCAGGCCGTCTCCGAGCCCCACGGTGACGGTGGATTTTCCCTCTCCCGCGGCGGTGGGGTTGACCCCGGTGACCAGCACCAGCTTGCCCTGGGGCCGATTCCTGACCTGCTGGTAAAAATCCAGGGAAACCTTGGCCTTGTACCTGCCATAGGCGATCAACTGGTCTTCCGGAATTTCCAGTTTGGCGGCGATGTCGGTGATGGGCTTGATATCCGCCTGCTGGGCGATTTCTATATCCGATAACAAGGGCCTGCTCCTGAATTGAAGGCCTGAAAGCAAAGGCGGCGGGGCTTCTAGCTGCCCAGCCGGTTTCCGGACTGTAAATTCACGCTCGGGATAAACTCGCCGGCGCCCACCTTCTTGCCGTCTTCCGGCTTGACCCGCTTGACGACGATCTGCCCATCGCCTGCCGCGACGGTGAAGGAATCCCCGCCGACCTCCGTCACTTCCCCCGGGGCAGCGTCCGCCGTAGCGGGGGCGAGCTGGGAGTCGAACAGTTGCAGCACCTTGCCGTTCAGCCTCGTCCAGGCGCCGGGTTGGGGATTGGCGCCGCGGATCATGTTGTAGACTTCCTGGGCGGGCTTGGACCAGTCCAGCTCCACGTCTTCCGTCTTGCACCAGCTTTCGTAGGTGGCCTGGGATTCGTCCTGCACTTCTTTGGGGGTGTTGCCGGCCTTCACCATGTCCACCCCTTCCAGCATGGCCTCCACGCCCATGGGAAACAGCCTTTCGAAGTATACGCTGCCCAGGGTGTCGTCCGGGCCGATGTCCACTTCCTTCTGCAACAGGACAGGCCCCGTATCCAGCCCGTTGTCCGGCCAGAAGATGGTCAGGCCGGTTTTGCTCTCGCCCTGAATGATGGGCCAGTTGATGGAACTCGGCCCGCGGTGCTTCGGAAGCAGGGACGGATGGTACTGGATCGTGCCCTGGGTGGGCGCGTTCAGGAACTCCTCCGGCACGAACAGGGTCACGTAGGCCATCACGCACAGATCGGGCTTAAGGGTGGAAAACTCCTGCCAAACCTCCTCCTTGCGGAAAGACTTGGGCTGATAGATCGGCAGGCCGTGTTCCTGCGCGGCTTCCTTGAGCGGGTCGGGGCGCTGCCCCTCCTTTTCCGCGGCGCAGTACACCGCGACCACCTCTTCGCCGCGCTTGACCAATTCGTCCAGGACGTTCTTGCCAAAGGCTTGCTGGCCGTTCACCACAATACGCATGACCTGATTCCTCCCGGTATTTCCGTCTGATTGTTTTTTAAAGGCCGCGCAGGCAAGCCCGTGCGGTGCCGCCCTCGGGTTTGTGCGCCCGGCGCCTAGATAACGCCTTCGGCGCGCAACTGTTCCAGATCTTCGGATCCGTATCCCATGATTTCCTTGAGGACTTCCCCGGTGTGCTCGCCCAGCAGCGGAGAGGTGTTCACCTGCACCGGCGAATCGGAAAGCACCAGCGGACAACCGACGGTCTTGAACTCGCCGCGCTCCGGATGGGTGACCTTCGCGATCATGCCGCGCGCATTCAAGCCCTCGTCCTCGATGAGATCGCTCATGTCCAGGATGGGGCCGCAGGGCACGTCAATCCCGTTGAGAGTTTGCAGCACCTCGTGCTTGGTGTGCTGGCCGGTCCATTCCTCAATGATGGACCACACCTCGCCCAGCCGTTTCAGGCGCTCCTCGGGAGTGCTGAACTTCTCGTCTTCCGCCAGTTCGGGCCGCCCGATGGTCTTGGTCAGGGCCGCCCACACGGGCGGCTGGATGATCACGTAAACGTAATCGTTCTGTCCGCCGGGCTTGCATTTCAGCGCCGCCCCGGGCTGGCCGCCGCCGGAGGCATTGCCGGAGCGGGGCACGAAGCCATTGAAGGACTCGTTCGGATATTCCTGTAACGGGCCGTGGGCCAGGCGCTGCTGATCGCGCATTTTGACCCGGCACAGGTTGAGCACCGAATCCTGCATGGCCACCTCGACCCGCTGCCCCTTGCCCGTGCTCACCCGCTGGTACAAGGCCGCCAGAATGCCGGCCAGGGCATGAATGCCGGTGCCCGTATCGCCGATCTGGGCGCCGGTGCTGGTGGGGGGGCCCTCCTCCCATCCGGTGGTGCTCATGGAGCCGCCCATGGCCTGGGCGATGGTTTCATAGGCCTTGAAATTCTCGAAGGGGCCGCTGCCGAAACCCTTGATGGAGGCATAGATCATGCGCGGATTGAGCTCCTGGATCGCCTCCCAGGTGAACCCCTGCCGGTCCAGTACGCCCGGCGCGAAATTTTCCACCATGACGTCGCAATGCTGGATGAGCGCGCGGATAATCTCCTTGCCCTTGTCGGACTTCAGGTTGACGGTAATGCTGCGCTTGTTGCAGTTGAGCATCGTGAAATAAAGGCTGTCCACGCCGGGGAGGTCCCGCAACTGCCCGCGGGTGATGTCCCCGCGGCCGGGCATTTCCACCTTGATCACGTCGGCTCCGAGCCACGCCATAGTTTGGGTGCAGGAAGGACCCGACTGCACGTGGGTCATGTCCAGCACTGTCACGCCATCCAATGCTTTTGCCATATTGCTCTGCCGCTCCGGTTGGTTTTATTGCCTGAGCGCGGCTTCCGTACCACGCTCTACTTGCCTATCTATTTGCCCGCTCTACTTGTACATAGTCTGGTTCTGGGTGCCGCTGCTGTAGGCTTCCGGGTCTATCCTCACGTTGACCAGGGAAGGCAGGCCGGATTCCCTGGCGCGCTGCAACGCGGGGGCGATTTCCGCCGGATCTTCCACGTGCTCGCCGTGGCCGCCCAGCATGGTGGCGAACTGGTCGAAGCGCACGTCGCTGAGCAGATTGGCCACGCCCCCGCGGTCGGCGCCGTACTTGTTGATCTGCCCGAAGCGAATCTGGTTCCAGGCGCTGTTGTTTCCCACCACGCCCACGAAGGGCAGCTTGAAGCGCACCATGGTTTCGAAATCCCACCCGGTGAGGCTGAAGGCGCCGTCGCCGAACAGCACCACCACTTCCTTTTCCGGCTGGGTCAGCTTGGAGGCCATGGCAAAGGAAGTGCCCACCCCCAGGGTGCCCAGGGGGCCCGGGTCCATCCAGTGGCCCGGCCGCCGCGGTTTGACCACGGAGCCGGAGAAGGTCACGATGTCCCCGCCGTCGCCGATATAGACCGAATCCTCGGTGAGGAACTCATTGATTTCGTAGCACAGCCGCAGGGGATGAATGGGGCTGGCGTCGGACTTCAGGCGGGGCAGGGACTCCTCGTAGAGCCGCCCTTCTTCCGCCCGCAGTTCCTGCATCCACTCCTTGCGGGCTTCGCCGCCGTTCTTTTTGCCCGCGGCGTCGGCCACGGCGCCCAGGATGGCGCCCACGTCCCCCACCAGACCCAGGGAGATGTCCCGGTTCTTGCCCACGGTGCGGTAATCCATGTCAATCTGCACCACCGTGGCTTCCTTGCGCAGACGGCCCCCATAGCCCATCCGGAAGTCGAAAGGGGTGCCCACAATGACGATGGTGTCGGCCTTGTTGAAGGCGTAGCGGCGGGTCATGGAAAATCCGTGGGTGTCCCCCGGAGGAAGGGTGCCCCGCGCCGCGCCGTTCATGAAGGCGGGTATGTTGAGGCTCTTGGCGAAGCGCGTCGCCTCCTCGGCCGCCCGGCAGGTCCAGACCTGGGTGCCCAGCAGCACCACGGGCCGCTCGGACTTGACCAGGATTTCCGCCAGTTGCTCGATGGCCCTGGGGTCGCCGATGCTCTTTCCTTTGCCGCGGTACGCGCCGGGCTGGGGCACCCGCGCCGCTTCCTCATCCACCTTGCCGTCCAGGATGTCCCGCGGAATCTCCAGAAAAGAGGGACCGGGAGCGCCGTTGTAGCATTCGCGGAATGCCATGCTCACCATGTCCGCCACCCGCTCCGTATGGGGCACGGAGGAGGCGAACTTGGTGATGGGCTTCATGATGTCCACGTGCGGCAGGTCTTGCAGGGAGCCCATCTGATGCTGGGACAGCGCCCCCTGGCCGCCGATCAGCAGCATGGGAGATTCGGCCCGGAACGCATTGGCCACACCGGTCACCGCGTCTGTGGTGCCGGGGCCGGCCGTGACCACGGCCACGCCTGGCTTGCCGGTCACCCGGGAGTATCCGTCCGCCGCGTGCGCGGCCACTTGCTCGTGGCGCACGTCCACAATCTTGATGCCCTCGTCGAGGCACCCGTCGTAAATGTCAATGATGTGCCCCCCGCACAGCGTAAAGATGATGTCCACGCCTTCGTTCTTCAACGCTTTCGCCACCAGGCGGCCACCGGAAATTTCTGCCATGTCCGTTGCTCCTCAGTCGAGATAGTGAACGTTTGTCTCTACGTGCGCGGCCAGATCCAGGGAATGCTGGCGCACCAAGCCCTCGGCCAGTTCCGTTTCCCTCTTTTCCAGCGCCTCGATGATGTGCACGTGGTCAATGATGGAGCGCTCCGCCCGGTTGTTTTCTCCTATGGTCTGATGGCGGATGGAGCGCATATGGGCGAACAAATTGTCAGCCAATTGGTTGATCAATTCGTTCTTGCTCAATTGCAGAATCTTTTGGTGAAAAAGAATGTTTTTGTCCGAATATTCGTCAATCCGGGCCTGCACCTTGTTGTTCTCAAAGGTGGCGAACAGGGTGCGCAGGGTACGGATTTCTTCATCTTCGGCGTACAGGGTGATCAACCGGGCCGCCATGCTTTCCAGCGCCGCCCAGGCAACGATCATGTCCAATATTTCCTGCTTGGACTTGCGTACGACGAAAACGCCCTTGCGCTGCACCACCCGCACGAAACCTTCCTGCTCCAGGCGCGTAATGGCCTCCCGGATCGGGGTTCTGCTCACGCCCAGGTCCTGCGCCAGCTGCCTCTCGTCAAGCCGCAATTCCTCCCGGTTCACGTAGATATTCATGGACATGATGGCCTGCTTCAGGGAGTCGTAGACCTTGTCCTTCAGGCTGAAATTGACTTCCAGGGGTTGAACGTCCAGTCTCGCGTTACCCACGGCCCTACCTCCAGTACGCGCCTTCCTGACTCAATCCCGGTTCCCGGAAGCGATAAACCTCCGTACATCGTATATTGCGCAACGTATCTTGGTATAACGTATACCAGATACCTGTGCAATGTAAACTCCCCAATTCAATTTGGCCGCCGAAGCCGTGGCGGGCGGCGTTGTTGGGACGGTGCGCGGTCCCTTATCCGGATTTCTTCCGCCGCCGCATGTATTTTTTGACGAAGGGCAGAACGAACAGGATGATCGCAAATATCACAAAGGACAGGGAGAGCGGGCGCTCGAAGAATATGCCGAAGGAACCCTGGGCCATGATCAGGCTCTGGCGCATGGATTGTTCGGCGAGCGGCCCCAGCACGATCGCCAGCACAATCGGCGCCATGGGATATTCCAGCTTGCGCATGATGTAGCCCCCCAGTCCGAAGATCAGCATCAGCCACACGTCGTGCATGGTGGTGGTGGGCGCATAGCCCCCCACTATGCACAGCACGAAGATGATCGGCGCAAGAATGGTGAAAGGGAGCCGCAGCACTTTGATGAAAATGGGGATGAAAGCGATGTTGATCAGCAGCGCCGCCGCATTGGCCACGTATAGGCTGGAGATCAGCCCCCACACGAACTCCTCCTCTTCCACGAACAGATTCGGGCCGGGGGTGAGCCCCCACATGATCATGCCGCCCAGCAGGATCGCGGTGGTGGGAGAGCCGGGAATGCCCAGGGTCAGCATGGGCAGCATGGAGCCCGTGCTGGCGGCATTGTTGGCCGCTTCCGGCGCCACCACCCCGTCCACGATTCCCGTGCCGTAGTCCTGCGGATTCTTGGAGAAGTTCTTCGCCATGCCGTAGGCCATCAGGGAGCCCGGCGTGGCCCCCGCCGCGGGGAGAATGCCCACGAAATAACCCAGCAGGGAGCCGAACATCATCGTGGGCAGCGAGCTGCGCAGGCCCTTGACCGTGTTGATGATACCCCGCAGGGTCACCTTGGCCTGGCTCATCGTGATACCGCCCCTGGCGGATTCGATGGCCCACAGAATCTCCCCGATGCCGTAGATACCGATAGCCAGCACCAGGAAATTGATCCCGTGCATGAAGCCTGTGATTTCCCCGAAAATCAGGCGCGGCTCGCCCGAAATGATGTCCGTCCCCACGGCGGAGAGCACCAGCCCGAAGGCGATGGAGAACAACGTCTTCAGGATGGATTCGCTGCCCAGGCCGACGAAGGTGGCGAAGGCCATCACCATCAGGGCGAATTCCTCCGGCGGGCCGAATTCCAGCGCGAAGTCCGCCAGCGGAGGGGCGAACAGGGTGAACAGCACGATGGAAACCGTGCCCCCGAAAAAGGAGGCGGTTGCCGCGGCGATCAGCGCCTTGTCGGCCTGGCCTTTCAGGGCCATGGGCCTGCCGTCGAAAGTGGTGGCCACGGCGGTCGAGGCGCCGGGAATGCCCAGCATGATGGAGCTGATGGCTCCGCCGTACATGGCTCCGTAGTAAATGGCGCCCAGAAAGATGATGGCGGAGGTGGGCGAAGTCTGGCCGATGGCGAAGGTGGCCGGCAGCAGGATGGCCACGCCGTTGACGGAACCCAGACCCGGCATGGCCCCCACGAACAGGCCCACCGTGACCCCCAGCAACAGCATCATCAGATTGAACGGGGTCACGCTGATGACAAAGCCGTCAAACAAATGCCCTAACAACTCCATGGCTCAAACAACTCCTTGGCGCCGCCCCCTTTTAAGAAGCGCGGCAATTCCGCGAATGCCCGCCATGCCGTGCTTCCGGAGGCCGTCCTCCCCGCGGGGCGCGGCGGCCTGCCAGGCAAATGGGGCGCGGAAGGATGGTGGCGGGTTTTAGTAAAAGATATAGAACAGCGGCTCCGTGACCCCTTTGGGCAACTCAATCAACAGCAGTTTTTCAAAGAATGCGAAAGTGACCACGGGCGCGCTCAGGCTGATGGACAGCACCAGCGGCCAGGAATGGTTACCCAGGTAACGCAGGTAAAACATGAAAAACAGCGGGATGGAACCGTAGACCCCAACCACGTGAATCAAACCGATCATCACGGTCAGCGCAACCAGCACGATCAGAAACAGGCGCGCGGAGTCGCGGTGCATAAATTCGCCCACCGCCTGGCCTTCCACGCTGCGCCCCATCAAATTGCGGACGAAAATCAGGACGCTGCAAACCAGCATGCCCGCGGCAAGCCAGAAGGGAAAGGTCCCGCCTCCGGGACCCTCTCCCTCCAGCCAGCCGATGGGCAACTCCGCGCTCTTCCACATCAGATACACGGACAGCAGCGCCAATACTGCAGAAACGACGAGATCGGCAATCTTCATTCGTGCTTACAACTCGCCGGTTTTCTTCAGCAGTTCGCGGTGCTTGTCGCGCTCCTCCAGGAAGAAACTTTGCAGCTTCCTTCCGGTCAGGAATTCGCGGAACAGCGCCTTCTTCGTGGTATACTTCTTCCACTGGCTGGAATTGTGCACTTTCGTGAAGACGCCCACGTAGTAGGCCACTGCCTCAGCCGGCATGTCGGGCGGGCCGATCACGCTACGCTGCATGAAATACTCCATCCCGTCGTGGCCCAACTCCTTGAAGGTCGGCACGTTGGGGAACCTGTCCAGCCGCTTGGGCGTGAACGCCGCCAGGGCCCGTACTTTTTTCTTCCTGTCGTTGGACTCGAAGAAGGGGATGGCCTCCGACGGGTTGTTGACGGTGGAGTTGATGTGCCGCCCCGCCAGGTTCTTGGCCACTGTGCCGCCGCCCTTGAACGGGGTGTAAATCATTTTCAGGTCGAAAGCGGTCTTCATCATATTGGTCAGGAGCTGGTCTTCCTGCCCCCTCCCGGTGCCGCCCATGTTCCAGGAGCCGCCCTTCGATTTCACGGTCTTTATGAAATCGTCGAGGTTTTGGATATCGGTCGTGGCATGCACCCACAATATGAAGGTATCCATCGCCATGCGCGCAATCGGCGTGAAGGTGGAAATGTCCACGTTCAGGTTGGGCTGGCGCAGGGGTGTGGTGAAGTAGCTGTTCAGGGTGAGCAGGATGGTGTGCCTGTCGCCCGACTTGCCCTTCATGTACACCAAGGCTTCCGCCCCCGAGCCGCCTTTCTTGTAGTCCGGCACAAACGGCTGGTTGGAGAAGTTGTTCGATTCGATGATGCCCTGGAACAGGCGCGAAAGCTTGCCGGCGCCCCCGCCCTTGCCCGCCATCACGACGAATTTCACGGGCTTTCGGGGCTTCCAATCGGCGATGGCCAGGCTGGAAAACAGAAATGCCGCGCCCACCGCGAGAATGAATACCCGGGCGGCCGGTTTGACGGTATAAAATTTGTTCATGCCTCTCTCCGGTTTCTATGGTCTGCTTGGTTGTGTTCAGGAAATCCTCCTGACAGGAAAGCCCGATCACAACGACCCGCGCGGTTCACATCCAGCCGGGGCTCCTTTCGCCCCGATTCCCGCTCAAATTACAATCGTCTATGACTGAGCCAAACAACGCATCAGATGCGAACGGCGGCAAAAATTCGGTAATTGGATTTACTTACCCGGGCCGAAATGCCGTCCGCATAATATCCCAGCCGCCGCTTCCCCGGATCCGTCGGAGCGCGTCTCCGATGTCGCCCCCGGAAACCCGTTTCAGCAAATAGCCGAAATCCCCCAAGTGAACCCGGATACATGGCCGGGAATAATGAAAGTTGTCGTTCGTTAATCCGATTCGACAGGAATTGCAACCATTTACGGCACAACGTGGAAAATCCGCGTTCCGCCGGAAGGCCGTGCCGGCTGTGAAGCCCCGCAAACATTAGGCTTGGGTTCAGGTTTTGTATACTGTATACCAATACGATTCTTCAAGTTTTATTTTGAGATTCGGCTTTTCCCGAAGCAGGGCGCCTGCATGAAACTGCTGAACAAAATGATGGAACTGCAGGAAGCCGAGGGGGCGGTCAGCGATGATGCCCTGCGCCGGCTCGCCCGGGAGATGAAAGTTCCGCTGTACCGGTTGGAGGGGCTGCGGGGGTTCTATCCCGTCTTCCGGGCCCGGCCCGGCCCAAAGACCCACGTCCGCGTGTGCCGGGACATTTCCTGCGCCATGCGGGGCGGGGCCTCCTTTAGCCGGGATGTCGTCTCCGCCCTGTCCGGCGCGGCGGACGTGGAAGCCGAGGAGGCATCCTGCCTGGGCCGTTGCGACACCGCCCCCGCGGCCACGGTGAATGAGGTGCCGGTCTCCGGCACCGTGGAGGATATCTGTGCCTTTGCAAAGGGGGAGAAGCCCTTGCCGCCGGACGAGCCCGCCGCGGCCCCGGCCCAATGGCCCACCGACCCGTACCAAGACGAGGCGCAACATTTCGCCGTGCTGAAATCCCTGCTGGCAGGCGGGGAAGGTGGAAAGGACGAGGTGGTGGAAGCGCTCAAGGCCTCCGGCCTGCGGGGCATGGGCGGCGCGGGATTTCCCACCGGCATGAAGTGGGATTTCACCCGCAAGGCCGATGGCGCCCCCAAGTACGTGGTCTGCAACGCGGACGAGAGCGAGCCCGGCACCTTCAAGGACCGGCTGATCCTGGAGCAGTTGCCCCACCTGCTGATCGAGGCCATGGTGCTGGCCGGGTGGATCATCGGCGCGACGGAGGGGATCATCTACCTGCGCCACGAATACGGCCGGGAGAGAAAGGCGCTGCTGAGCGCGCTTGAGCGGGCCCGCTCCGCCGGAGTATTGGGCCAATCCGTGTTTGGCGGGGACTTCGCCTTCGACCTCGATCTATTCATCTCCCCCGGCGGCTACATCCTGGGGGAGGAAACCGCCCTGCTGGAGGCGCTGGAGGACAAGCGGGGCGAGCCCCGCAACAAGCCCCCCTTTCCCACCAATTTCGGGCTGCGCGGCAAACCTACCCTGATCAACAACGTGGAGACCTTCGCGGCAATCCCGGCCATTCTCTCCCGCGGAGCGGACTGGTGGAACGGGCAGGGGCTGGGGGAATTCAAGGGGCTGAAATTCGTCGCGGTCTCGGGAGACGTGGAAAAACCCGGAGTGTACTGCGTACCCATGGGCACCACGGTGAACGATTTGTTGCAGACCTGCGGGGGCGTCCCGGGGGGAAAGGCCCTGGCGGCCTTCGCGCCGGGCGGGGCCTCGTCCAATTTTCTCCCCGCCGCCGCCGCCGGCGTGGCCCTGGACTTCCAGGCCCTGCAGGAGGCGGGAAGCATGCTGGGCTCCGGCGCGGTAATCTTCGTTGCCGAAGGCCGGGACCTGGTGGAACTGGCTGCCAACGTCTTGCGGTTTTTCCGCAACGAGTCCTGCGGCAAGTGCGTGCCCTGCCGGGTGGGCAGCGACAAGGCGGTGAGCATGCTGGAAGCGGCGCTGGGCGGTAAGCCTGGGGAAAATCTGATTTCCTTGCTGCGGGAAATGGGGGACACTTTGGCCAGGACTTCCATTTGCGGCCTGGGCCAGGTGGCCCTGGCGCCGGTGCTGAGCGTGATCGAGAACTTCCCCGAGGCCGCGGCGGCCCGGCTGGGAAACTCCGGCAAGGGCAGGAAATCGTGACGGACAAGCGATCAACCACGGACGCTTCCGGGGAGTCTCCCGCGAAGTCTTCCGGGAAACCGGTCTCCCTGACCATTGACGGGAAAACCGTCAATGTGCCGGAGGGCGCCACCATCTGGGAAGCCGCCCGCGAGGCCGGGATTGACATCCCCGTCCTCTGCCACAGCCCCCGCATGGCCCCGGTGGGCGTATGCCGGATCTGCGTGGTGGAGGTGGGGGAGCGCGTGCTGGCGGCGTCGTGTGTGCGCAAATGCGAGGAAGGCATGCAGGTACAGACCAACTCGGAGGAATTGCAGCGGCACCGGAGCATGCTGACCGCGCTCCTGCTCTCCGATTACCCGGAAGAAAGCGCCCGCGAAGCCAGCACCGGAGACGACGAGCTGCTGGCCCTGGCGCGCAGCCTGAACGTGGGAGACATTCCCTTTCCGGACGGCGCGGCCGGGGCGGACGGTGCTGCGCCGCGCGGCGAGGACTTGTCCTCCCCGGTCATTGCGGTCAATCACCAGGCCTGCATCCTGTGCGACCGCTGCATCCGCGCGTGTGACGAGATACAGCACAACGACGTCATCGGCCGCACCGGCAAGGGATACCACGCCCGTATCGCCTTCGACCTGGACGACCCCATGGGCGAGAGCTCCTGCGTGGCCTGCGGGGAGTGCATGGCCTGCTGTCCCACCGGGGCGCTGACCAACATCTCCCTGGCCGGCGTCAAGGTGGAGGTGGTCTAAGCAAGAGGGGGAACCTGCCGCAGTCCGGGAAATCGCCGGTTTCGTGCTGAAGGTGGCGCGAGCCCGGCTGAAGAAAGCGAGGGATGATGCGCTGGATTCGGAATCGCGGAAACCGGGATTACGCGAGCAAGCTGCGGGGCTGGCTCCCGCCGCTCATGCTGGGGACGCTGCTGGCGGCCGGCATCGGCGGCTTTGGCGGCGCGGGACTCGCGCTGGATCACGAGCCCGACTCGCCGAAGCCCCTCATCAACCGCGGCGATGAGTTCTTCCATCAGGAGCGGTTCAAGGAAGCGGCGGAGATGTTCCGCAGGGCGGTGGAAGCATTTCCGCAGGCGCCCATTCCCCATCTTGCGTACGGCCATGCCTTGTTCGCCCAGGGCAAATTCATCCCCGCCTCCAGGTCCCTGCAAGCGGGGGTGACGCTTTTTCCCAAATGGGCGGGAGCGCGGATCAATCTCCGGAATTTCTTCACCCGCCAGTCGGTGTTCGAACGCAGGCTGGAAGACCTGGAAGCCCGCGGCTACGAAGACTTTGATGGCAGATTCCTGTTGGGATATATTTATCACTTCAGCGGACGCAAGGACGCCGGCGAGAGGATATTCCTGCTGCTGGAAAAGGACTATCCCGCCAACCCCGCCCTGCGGGCCTTCCTGCCCGGCAGGACGGTAGCGCAGAGTCCGGCTTGCGCGCCGGGTGCCCCGCAGGCATCCTGACGAAACACGGCTCGTTGAAAGCACATCGTTAAAAGCACCATGCGGGAGTTTCAATGAAGGGCTTCAATCCGGCCAAGAGCGGCTCCAAATCCACCACGGCCAGCAAGGTCAAGGCGGTGGACAGCGTGTGTCCCTACTGCGGTGTGGGCTGCACCCTGACCTATTACGTGGACACGGCGAAGAACAGGATTCTGTTCGCGGAAGGGCGCAAGGGAGCGCCCAACGACGGCCGGCTCTGCGTGAAGGGGCGCTATGGATTCGATTATGCCACCCACGCCCAACGCCTCACAAAGCCGCTGATCCGCAAATCGGAAGCCTATCCCAAGGGGCCCCTTTCCGCGGAGAACCAGGAAGGCGCCTCCGGCCCGCGCAAGCCCGGCGGGCTGGTGGACTACGGCCAGGTGCTGCCCCACTTCCGCGAAGCAAGCTGGGAGGAAGCCCTGGAGCTGGCCGCCGGCCGCCTGAAGGAAATCCGGGAGTCCCACGGCAGCGATTTCATCGCGGGCTTCGGCTCCGCCAAGTGCAGCAACGAGGAGGCCTACCTGTTTCAGAAGCTGCTCCGGGCGGGCTTCGGCACCAACAACGTGGATCACTGCACCCGGCTCTGCCATGCCTCCTCCGTGGCGGCGCTGATGGAAGGAATCGGCTCCGGCGCGGTGACCAACGTGGTGCGCGACATCGAAAACGCCGAGGTGGCGCTGATCACCGGCACCAACACGACGGAAAACCACCCGGTGGCGGCGACCTTCATAAAAGACGCGGCGGCCAAGGGCACCAAGCTGATCGTGATCAATTCCCGCCGTCCGGACCTGGCCGATTTCGCCGAGATCTACCTGCAGATCAAGGGCGGCAGCGACGTGCCCCTCTACAACGCCATGATGAACGTCATGATCGCGGAAGGGCTGGTGGACGAGACCTTCGTCGCCCAGCGCGCGGAGGGCTTCGAGGAATTGAAGAAGGTGGTGGCGGAGTACACCCCCGAGGTGGCCGCGCAATACTGCGGCGTGCCGGCGGAGGAGATCGTGCGGGCCGCGCGCCTGTTCGGTTCGGCCGGGGCCGCCATGATCTTCTGGGGCATGGGCATCAGCCAGCACACCCACGGCACGGACAACGCCCGCTGCCTGATCGCCCTGGCCCTGCTCTCCGGCAACGTGGGGCGGCCGGGCACGGGGCTGCATCCCCTGCGCGGCCAGAACAACGTGCAGGGCGCCTCGGATGCGGGCCTGATTCCCATGGTCTACCCGGACTACCAGAGCGTGGAAAATCCGGAGGTGCGGAAAAAATTCGAGGAGATGTGGGGGGCGAAGCTTTCACCCTCCAAGGGCCTCACCGTGACCGAAATCATGCATGGCGCCCTGGAAGGCAGCATCAAGGGCATGTACATCATGGGGGAAAATCCCTTCCTCTCCGACCCCGACACCAACAAGGTGCGCCAGGCGCTGGCCGCCCTGGAGTTCCTGGTGGTGCAGGACATCTTCCTCACGGAAACCGCCGAGTTCGCCGACGTGATCCTGCCCGCCGGCTCGGCCCTCGAGAAAACCGGCACCTACACCAACACGGACCGCCGGGTGCAGATCGGCCGCCCGGCCCTGGAACTGCCCGGCGAGGCCCGCCAGGACTGGGAGCTGATCTGCGAGATCGGCACGCGCATCGGCTATCCCATGAGCTATGGCTCGGTGTCCGAAGTGTTCGATGAGCTGGCCAGTTGCGCGCCCAGCTACAGCACCCTCAACTACGAGCACCTGGGGCTGTGGGGCAAGTGGTATCCCTGTCCCGACCCGGAAACCTCCGACGGAGAACAGATCGTGTTCGGGGACGAGTTCCCCTCGGGCAAGGGCAAGCTGGTGCCGGTCCACGTTTCCGACCCGGACGAGTTGCCCAACGACGACTATCCCTTCGTGCTCAACACGGGCCGCGTGCTGGAACACTGGCACACCGGCGTGATGACCCGCCGCTCCGAAGTGCTGGACGCCCTGCAGCCGGAAGCTTTCGTGGAAATCCATCCCCTGGATGCGAAGCAGTGGAACGTCAGCGACGGCGGCTACGTGCGGGTGGCCTCCCGGCGCGGGGAGATCATGCTCAAGGCGCGCGTGGCCGAGCGCTCCTCCCCTGGCTCGGTGTTCATCCCCATGCACTTCCGGGAAGCCGCGGCCAACGTGCTCACCAACCCGGCCGTTGACCCCTGGGGCAAAATCCCGGAGTTCAAGTTCTGCGCGGTGCGCATCACCCCGGTGGACGAGAAGGACGGCGCCGCGGCGGATTAGTGCGGAAATTTCATCCCAGTGTGGGCTTTGCCCCCACACCCCCACCAGGGGCCGAAGGCCCCTGGACTCCGATAAATTGCGGGAGTTGGCCCAAGGGCCAATTCCCGCCTGTTAGGGGGGCGCGGCGCATTCGAAATTATTGAGAGCGACTCCTACCGCCCCCTGTATTCCAGCAGGCCGGCCCAGGATCCCTTGCCTCCGGAGAAGTTGGCGAAGACGACGATCTTGCCCTTGCCGATCGGCACCTGGCCTTCAAACAGGCCGCCCCGCTTTTTCAGATGCGTCCACTTTCCGCCCCTCACCACGCTGACCTTGTCCGCGCCGGGCACCTTGAGCCGGAAGGTTTGCTTCGTGCCCGATTTCAGGTTTCGGGCCAGGGGCTTCTCCAGAGCCGCGCCCTTGTCGCGAAAGGTATTGTAGATCGTGGGAAACCCGGCTTGCGCCCCCGCGCCCTTCGATGCCACGACGGCATAGTCCATCGCCCAGCTGAAGCTGTCCTTCGCCTTTCCACGCTTGCTGAACAGGCGCAGGGTGTATGCGCCGCGCTTGGGCAACGCCACGCGCAGGCGGTATTCCCCGCCTTCCCGCTGCAGAAACGTGAGGCCCTTGCCGGCCTCCCGCTTGCCCCGCAGCAGGCTCGCCAGCAGCTGCACGTCCCGGGGCGCCCCGACGCGCAGGTCCAGCCGGCCGCCGGTTTTGATGACGCCGTTCTTGTGGCTGATCAGCTTCAGCCCGTGATCGAAGAAGGTTTGGTGATAGACGGGAAATTTCTCGCTCGTGCCCTTACGCGCCTTGACCTGGTAGTCCAACGCCCAGCCGTACCTACCCTTGCGCTTATTCCGCCGGCTGAAAATGCGCAGCTTGTAGGCCCCCGGCGCGGGAAAGAGCGCGTGGATTTTGTAAATCTTCCCCTCCCGCCTCAGGTAGCGCAGGTTGCCGGGCAGCTTCTTTTTCCCCTTGTACACGTCCGCGGTCATGTCCACGCCGGCCGGCGCCGCCACGCCGATCTCCACTTTGCCGTCGGTTCTGATCACTCCGTCCGGGTGACTGACCAGTTTCAGGCCGTGGGCGAAAAACGTGTTTCCGTAGATGGGAAACCTGTCGCCGGTGCCCTTGCGGGCCCTGACGATATAGTTCATCGCCATATCGTAGGCGCCCTTCGGTCCGCCCCTCTTGGCGAACAGGCGCAGGACGTATTTCCCCGGACGGGGAAAGAGCGCGTGAATGTTGATCCGGCCGCCCTCGCGCCTGACGTAGGTGAGATTTTTGCCGAGCTCCTTGTCTCCGGCAAGAAGGGTGGAAACCATGCTCACGCCATGCGGAACGAGCAGGCTCACCGCCACCCGGCCGTCCGTTTCGATCAGCCCGGTGCGATGGCTGTCCAGCTTCAGGCCCCGCCGGAAAAACCCCGGCCGCAGTTGCGGAAGCAGGCTGTACTCGCTCCTGGAGACCTTCTTCTTCAGCAGTTGCCACTTGGGGTCTTCCGGGAGATGGTCGTAGATCATCTCCTTGGGCGCCGTGCGGAAGTAATGCTCTTTGAACCGGCGCTCGAAGCGGCGGGACTTCTTGTTCACGCCGCCCGCACCCCAGGTGGGGTCCATCAGCGCCCAGCGGCCGTTGATCCTGACCGCGTTCCAGGCATGGTTGGACTGGCTGGGCACGTCCTGGCCGGGGACGTAGCCAAAGCCCTTGGCGTAGCCGCTCACCTTCACCACTTTCAGCCCCGCCGCCTTGCCCAGGCTTTCAAACAGCCGGGCATAGCCGTCGCACACCCCTTTGCGGCTCTTCAGCGCGTCGGCCGGGGTGACGCGCTGGTTGCGGAAACTGCCGCTGAAAAACGCGTTGGCGTCGTAAGCGATATTGTGGGTGATCCAGCGGTAGATGGCGCGGGCCTTTTGCAGGTCGTTCTTCGCGGGCCGGGTCAGATAGCGCGCCAGGCGCTTGATGGAGCGTTCGGCGGATTTGGGTGCGGCCAGGGCGTGGCGGTCGATCGCCGCGAACTCGCCCTTGCCCCCTCCGCCCCGCGCCCCCGAAGCCGGTGCGGCGAACCCCGCCAAGCCGATACCGGCCACGATGATGAAAACAAAACCAACCGCAAGGAAACGAACATCCCGCATTGAATCGCTCCGCCTGATTCGCGGCGGCAGCGCCGCGGATGAAATTGAAAGGGATTCAGAACATTTGCCCCTATTTACGGATTGCTACGCGGAAAGTGAAGGCGAAGTTCCCTGGGCGGGCTTGCCGGTCAGCCTTTCCTTGACTTTTTCCGGCCGGATGCCCTAGATTGCTTCTGCTTTCTCAGGGGCGATATTTAAGCATCGAGGGGTACCATGACCCGTTCACGCTGGATATTGCCCGGCTGGCTTGCCGTTTTTCTGCTTCTTCCCGCAACGCTCTTCGCTCAGGACAAGATAGATTCCGGCGACACCGCCTGGATGCTGGTGTCCTCCGCCCTGGTGATGCTGATGATTCCGGGGCTGGCCCTGTTTTACGGCGGGATGGTGCGCTCCGAGAACGTGCTGTCCTCCATCATGCACAGCATGATCGCCCTGGGCCTGATCACCGTGCAGTGGGTGGTGATCGGCTACTCCCTGTCCTTCGGCACCGACCACGGCGGGGTGGTGGGCGGATTCGACTACATTTTTCTGCGGGGTGTGGGCATTGAACCCTCCGGCACCATTCCGCACATGGTGTTCATGATGTTCCAGGGCATGTTCGCCATCATCACCCCGGCGCTGATCTCGGGCGCCATCGCCGAACGGATGAAGTTTTCCACCTACTGCGTCTTCATCGTGCTCTGGGCCACCCTGGTCTACGATCCCATCGCCCATTGGGTTTGGGGGGCAGGAGGCTGGCTGGGGGTGGACGGATTGGGCGCCCTGGACTTCGCCGGCGGCACGGTGGTGCACCTCAATGCGGGCGTCTCCGCCCTCGTGCTGGCCATCATGATCGGCAGGCGGGTTTCCTACCAGCGCGAGCCGATCTATCCCCACAACCTGCCGCTCACCATGCTCGGCGCCGCCCTGCTCTGGTTCGGCTGGTTCGGGTTCAACGCCGGCAGCGCCCTGGCGGCCAACGGCTCGGCCGCCCTGGCCTTCACCACCACCCACATTGCCACGGGTGCGGCGGCCATGAGCTGGACCTTCGCCGAATGGATCCATGCCAAAAAGCCCAGCATGCTGGGCACGGCTTCGGGCATCGTGGCGGGACTGGTGGCCATCACCCCGGCGGCGGGATTCGTCTCGCCCATGGGCGCGCTGATCATCGGGCTGCTGGCCGGCGTGATCTGCTACGCGGCGGTGCTCTTGAAGCGGCCCCTGGGCTATGACGACTCCCTGGACGTGTTCGGCATCCACGGCATCGGAGGATTGCTGGGGGCCCTGCTCACCGGCGTGTTCGCCACCACCGCCTTCGACCCCGAGGGCGCCGCCGGACTGCTGGAGGGCAACGCCGCCCAGCTGGGCACGCAGGTCGTCGCCGTGCTGGCCACCGCCGCCTACGCCGCCGTGGCGACCTTCATCATCGTGAAGGTGCTGCAACTGACCATGGGACTGCGGGTGGAAGAAGAAGAGGAAAGGGAAGGGCTGGACGTGAACCTGCACGGAGAGCAGGGCTACCGGCTGGGTTGATCGCTTTCCGGACGTGCCACGGCGCCTTCAGCCGAATGCCGGGCCGGAGGCTGGGCTGGCGATATCTCGTTCTTCTCGGGCATTGCCACGGCATCTTCGGCCAGATGCCGTGCCGGAGGCCCATCAGGGGCCCCCGGCGCGCCGGAGCGCTTCTTTCGGGACAAATTCTGCATCAGCCGCGACAGAAGCACCAGTTTCACCTTGCCGGCCCGAGGCGTGGGGAAGCGGGCCTTGAGCACCCGCAGGGTGACCCCGTAGGGATGGCCCACCGCGATGGCCCGGCCCCTGCGTCTGGCAATGGCGAGCGCGCGTTCCAACTGCCGCCGGACGGCCGCCTCCCGGCGCACGTTGTCCAGGAAGACGTTGCGCTCCGCGTAGGCGTATCCCTGTTCCCTGGCGATGGCCCTGGGCACGCGGGAGTTGGAGGTCAGGCTGTTGAGGAAAATCCCGTTTCCGCCGGCCACCACCTCCTGCACCACCTCCATCTTTTCCATGTCGTAGCTGTAGGCCGATCCCATGTGGCTGCTGGCCCCAACAGCCCCCGGCAACTGGGCGAAGTAGCCCTTCACGATGCGCCGGGTGGTGGCCACCCCGTAGGACAGCAGGAGCGCGTGCTTGCCCGGGCTGACCCGGGGGTAGCGGAAGGGCTGCATGGGCAGGTGAATCAGAAACTCCCCGCCCCCCCGCTTGATTAACCCGGCGGCTTCCCGCGAATGGGCCCGCCTGGGAAGAATGGAGTAAGTGAGGGGCAGCTTGAGGGCCAGAAACCGGCGGGGCATGGCCATGTTGTGGCCGATGTCGTCAATGATGATGGCCAGCCTGGGCTGGCCCCGCCACGTTTCCGGTCTTTCGCGCCGGGGACGCTCCGGTCTTGCGTCAATGGGGTCGGGCTGCGCCGGCCCGCCGGCAACCTGCGCTGGCCCGCCGGCAACCTCCGCCGGCAGCGGATTCTCCGGCGGGGCCTGGAAGCGCCGCAGGAGTGACAGGGTGGCCGCCGGCGCTCTGCCTCCCTCACCGCTGGTGACCAGGTAGGCCACCGCCCCGAAGGCCACCCAGTACAGGACCGCCAGCAGTAGCACCGTTCTGAACCTGAAAAACCACATAATCAGACTTGGATAGATCGACCTTGATCCTAAGCATGCGGGGCCCGGTCTTCCTCCTTGGGCCGACCTTACCGGATTCCACAGCCATTACCAAACGTCATAAGCGAACGCCCACTGCCAAACACTCCGGC
>CBDUSX010000003.1:0-26528 GCA_965369935.1 uncultured bacterium | reverse complement strand
CAAGTCAATCTCTTAGCAAGTCAGTGATGAGGGGCGCTCAAGCCCGTTTACCCATCATGGCGACTTACCCTGCAGCCAGCATTTGAGGGCCTCCGTCAGCCGTTGACGGGTCTTCAAGTTCCGATATCGCCAGCTTAATTTCGTCCTGGATCGTCTGAGCAGCCTGTAGCGGATCCGGCGAATTCCTGATCGGCCGCCCGACGACAATGTAATCGGCTCCATTCAGGATGGCTTCGCGTGGGGTGACGACCCGCTTTTGGTCATCGGTTCCTAGTTGAAATCCAGCAGGGCGCACGCCCGGGACGATTGTCAGAAAATCCCTGCCAATTTCCTCTTTGATTTTTTTGGCCTCAAGTCCCGAACAGATAATACCGTCGCAGCGAAATTCGCGAGCTCGTTTCGCCATATAAAGCACGTAGTCTTCAACGCTCATTTGGATTTGCAAATCCGCCAGGTCTGTCTGGTCCTGGCTGGTAAGCAGGGTGACGGCAAAAATTTTGAACTTCCTGTCTTTTTTCGCTTCGACCAGCTTTTGCAGATTCAGACTATAGGTGTGAATGGTCGCGAATACGACGGATTCGGCGCCAAATGCATTAATAGTATCAATGGCATGCAGCACTGTTTCTGGAATATCCCAGGTTTTCATATCCAGAAATACTTTTACCTCCTCCCCGCCCCCGGCGTTCACTATCTGGTTGGCAACCTCCAATCCGCCCTGATAAATCAGGGATGGCCCCACTTTGTAGATTTTGACAACTTCCCGCAGTTGTCTCACGGCGCCAATGGCCTCCTGCAAGGCCATGCCATCCAAGGCATAGATCAGCCGATCTTTAGCCGGAATCGAGACATCTGTTAATGCTCCTTCCATGGATGCTCCTCGCAAGGCGGTTTCCCCCAATTTCGAATCCCGCTGTCTCTGGATACATCAACAAAACCAGGTTGACAATTGGATAGTGAGCGGCCCCCCGCGCGCGCCTGCCCCCCCGATCCCGGGTGCCGCCTCCCCGCGGCCGTGCTGTTGTCCGGGGCTTGGATTGGGACTTGGATTGGAATTTGCCCCGGCGGGCCAACACGGGTAGAGTCCCAGGGACTGTGGCGTAATTTGACCCGGCCGGAGCGAGGAGGCCGGAAGCTTCCGGAAACCATTTGCGAGGCAAATCCGATGCGGTGGCCAATCTGCGCGTTTGCGGCCGGCCTGCTGTTGCTGATGATGCTGCTCATTCAGAGCCCGGCGGCCGCGGACACCCTGTTCGACAAGCGGAAGGGGCTCGAATCCATCCAGGCCTATCAGAAATACCTGCGCGCCGTCCGCGCGAAGCTGTACGTCAAGGACGAGGACGACCGGGAGGACGCCTTCGAGCTGATCGAGGACTCCCTGAAGAAGCCGCCCCTGGACGGAGACGAGCAATTTCCCCTGGGGCTGCTGGGCGATCTGATGCTGGGCACGGAGTTTCCCAAAAATGGCGAACTCGACGAGGACATTCAGGAAGAGGGTCTGGAGCACCTGATTGACAGCGCCATCGATGACGATTTTTCCATCAGCCGGCGGGAGTTCGCCCTGGGCCAGTTGCGCCGGGTGGTGCGCGCCAAGCGCCTGGTACGCACAGCCTTCCGGGACGACACCTTTGAGGCCCTGCTGCGGCTCAGCGAAGACCCGCGGCTGGTGCTGGCCCACGGCGCCATCAACGCCCTGGGCGCCATCGCCGCCAGGGAAGGAGTGCGCTGGGCGGAAAAAGGGGAGGCCGCGGCGGAAATCCTGATTGACCAAATGGACGGGAAGGATATTGAAATCCGCCGTATCGCGATTCTGGAAACCATCGAGACCCTGCACGGCGCCAAGCGGCCGAATGACCTCTCCAGGAAACTGTGGGAAGAGCTCAGCGATGCGGTGGAGGATATCGAAAGCCCCTCCCTGCAGGTGAGCCTGCGGCCCCACCTGACGCGGCTCATCAAGACCAAGGGGAAATCCTCCTTCGCCGATCAGGTCAAAGAGCTGAAAGAGGCGATGGACGACGCCCCCGGCGACTTCAAGGCCCGCGCCAAACCCACCGAAGGGCCCTATGCGGAAATCCTGGCCCAACTGACCGAGGAGGATGACCTGTCCGACCTGGAGGCCCTGCTGGCCCGCGTCGAGGCGGAGGGCCGGGCCGATCCGACCCTGCGGGCGATGGGCCTGGCCACGGTGATGGCCAAAGCCTCGAATCCCGAAATTCCGTCGTACACCTTGCGGGTGCTGCTGGATTCCCTGCTGCGCCAGGGCCGGGTGGCCGGCTCTCCGATGATGTATTACCGGGCCGCGACGCAACTGCTCGATCTGACCTTCACCCACAGCGCGAACGGCAAGGCCAACATTCCCCTGTCCCAGTTGGCAAGGCTGCTGGCCTCCACCGACCGGCCGGGCCTGGTGTTGCCGGTGCTGGAGGAGATCAAGGCCATGGCCATGGCCAAGACGCAGCCGGTGTGGATAGGCCGGCGCATGGTGGCCCTGCTCTTTCTCCAGGCGGGCGACTCCCCCAACAAGAAAATCCGTCAGCACGCCCTGCAACTGCTGGAGGAGACGGGCAAGATGGGCCGCAACTGGGCCATCCGCCGGGAAGTGTGGACGCGGATGGCGCTGCTGGCCCGCTTCGCCCGCGATGCCGGAGTGAAATCCAGGGCCACGAGTTGGCTGAAGGGCTGAGCCGGTGATGCCTCCCCTTCCTTCCATGCGCTCCCGCGCCGCGGGCAGATTGACGGCGCGGCTGATTCTGCTGACGTCCGCCCTGCTCCTGATGGGCGGAGGGGCGCTGGCGGAAGAGATGCAACTCCTGCAGCGCGAAGGGGCGCTGTTCTCGGGAAAGAAGGCAAAGCCCGTACCGGAAAAGCGCAAGACTTTTCTCTTTGGCACGGCCCTGCGGGCGGGGCCGGCCATCAAGGCGGGCCAGTTGAAAAAGCGGCTGGCCAAACCGCCGGCGGACACCGCGGCGTTTCTGCTGGCGCCCGGACAGGTCGTCACCCTTTCCACCGGCGCGAGCGTGCGCGCGCGGAGGGACAAGCAGGGCCGCCTCACCCTGACCCTCTCCGGCGCCGCGCACATCCTGCTGGCGGCGGATTCAGCAAAGAAGAAGGGCAGCGCCATAACGCTCTCCCTCGGCGGGCTGACGCTCAAAACCTCCCGCGCGCATCTGTTCTACAACGGCTGGGCGAAGCCCGCCCGCCTGAGCGTGGTGTCCGGCGAGGCCGTCCTGGTGGGCCGCAAGGCGGCGATCAAGAAAGCAGAGAAGGGCCAGCCCCGCGAGACGGACAAGATCGGACAAGGGGAACTGCTGGCGCTGGGCAAGGACGGGCCTACCTTGGAAACCCCGACCAAGGAGGATGAGCGCATGCGGCGCTGGGCCGAATTGCCCGGCTTCCAGACCCCCGGCCCCTACAACCGGGTGGGGGACGCCGTGCCGTCGGACGAGCGGCTGCTGGTGACCCGCTACGAACAGGAGTTGGCGCTCAGGGGCAAGGCCATCGCCGTTTTCGAAGGGGACAAGCTGCGCACCAAGGACCCCCAGAAGGTGCTGATCCGCTTCGACAACAGCGACCGCATCAAGCTGTTCGGCAACACCACCTTCCACATTCAGCGGCATACCGGCGCCAGGAAGAAGAAGGAAAACCTGCTGTTCAGGCTGTTCGGGAAAATGCGCGCCCTGATGACGCCCCGCGGCGGGCCGGCCAACATCCGCTTCAATTCCGCCACCGCCACCATCGGCGTGAAGGGCACCGACCTTGAAACCCTGGCCAGCGCCGGAAATACGGAAGTTTCAGTGGTGGACGGTCTGCTCGGCGTTGCCAACCCGGCCGGGCTGGGCGAGGTGGACGTGCCGGCGGGCATGTTCACCACGGTGGCCGAAGGGCAGTTGCCGACGCCCCCGCAGCCCATTCCACCCGAGAAACTGGAGCAGTTGCGGGCCGAGGGCATCGTGGCGGAAAGCGTCTCCATCAGTTCTCCCAGCGACGGACAGGTGTTGCGCACCGCCTCGATCACTTACGCGGTGGTGCCGCCCAGCGCGCCGGTGGAGGTGCTGCTGGACGGCTCCGCCATCACCGCGTCTTCCGGCTCGCCGCTGCCGGCCCTGGACGACGGCCAACACCGCCTGACCGTAAAGGCGGCTGGAGCGGATGGGCCCGCGCAGACCGTCACCTTCACCGTGGACACGACGGCCCCGGCCCCGGCGAAGGAGGTGAAGCTGGCCGAGCTGACCTTCACGCCGGGCAAGCCCCTGGTGCTCTCCTGGCAGGAGCCTTTGCAGTCCGTTGAGGTGAACGCGGACGGACAGGCCATTCCCGCCGAGCTGAGCAAGGACGGCACCCGCGCCAGCCTCAAGCCCGATCCCAAGCTGTTCAAGGGGGACAAGCCTCTGGGAATCCAGATCAAGGCGGTGGACCGGGCGGGCAACGAGGCGGTGCTGGAAGGCGCCGTGCGCCTGCGCGTGGCCAAGCCGCCCAAGGTCTCCATCGGAACGGGCAAGCCGGAATTGCAGACCAAAAAACTGGGCTCCCTCAAGATTACGGCTGACCGCGGAATCGCGCGCTGGACTGTTCTGCTGGACGGGCGGGACATCAGCAAAAAGGTGCTGCCGCCCAAGAAACCGAAGCAGAAGGGGAAGCAGAAGCCGACGAAGCAGATCGTGCTGCCAGCCTCCGTGTTCGCCAAGCTGAAGCCCGGCCCGCACAAGCTGACCGTCAAGGCCGCGGACCGGAAAAACCTGGAGGGCACGGCCTCCCTGAGCATCACCCTGCTGGCCCCGGCGCCCCCGAAGCCCAAGCCCAAGGCGGTGAAGCGCCTTCCCATGCCCGGAAAGAGCCTGAAGGAACGCTACGAGGGCTCCATCGCCCGCGACACGGGCTATGCGCTGGACGAGATGTACCTCAACATGCGCGAAGGATTCTTTGCCACGCCGGGCTTCGAGAAGACCGATCCCGAGGAGCCTCCGCGCAAGGACCTGTATCCCAAGCTTCCGCCTTACGAAGCGGGCTTCCTGCGGGCCCTGGAAGACCCCTACTTCCGGCGCCACTCCGTCGAGACCGAGGAGGGCACTCCCATCCCCCTGCCGCCAATTGACGAAGGCGCCCTGGACCGGTGATTTCCCGGCGGGCCGGCCTTCAACCCGGAGCATATCCGGCAAGGTTGCGCCAGAAGCCGCCAGGGGCGTTCACCGGCGCGGCCGGGCGCGGTATAAGCCGGGTATGTACTACGTGTATCAACTGCTGCGCGAATCGCTGGTGGTCTATGTGGGCTGCACGGTGCATCCGGGGCGCTGCTTCGACCAGCACACCTCCCGCAACCGGGAGTTCGACCACCTGCGGGTGATCTCCGCCCACGAAAAGCGCTGGGAGGCCGTCCTGCGCGCCCAGGCCCTGCTGGAGGCCTGCCCGGTCTATCCGCGCTATCAGCCGCGCCGCCAGCCCTTCACCACCGCGTGAGCAGGTTAATTACAAGCGGCCTCAAAATTGGGGTGCAGGGGCGCAAGCCCCTGCCGGGATTCCAAAGGGCAGCGCCCTTTGGCAACCACAGTCATTTTTGAGACCGGCCATAAGAGCTTTTGCCAAAACCGTCCGCCGGCGGAAAAGCCCCCCGGAATCCGGGGGGCCGTCCACCGCAAAGCCGCATGGTTGCTAAGAAATCTGGCCCGGCGGGGGCGAATTGTGCTAAGCTTTTTCAGTGGGCGCAGGGCCGCTTAGGATGTGGCCGGCCGATTGCCATGGAGGGGGCGTCCGCGAGATCGGGAATGATGCGCCGGGCGGTCTTGCCACGAAAGACCGGGGCCGTCACCCCGGCCGCCCCGCGATTCCGGTTCCGCCTGAGAGCCCCCAAGCCCCGCGGTTGTTCCGCGCCGCATTGAACCGTCATTTTGTCTTATGCCTCCGCCGCGGCGGCGGATTTTTCAGATACGTTTCGATACAGCCGTATCTCAATTCACCAGGATGTGACTCGCGATGGATCCACGACTGGAAAACATTATCCCCATAAACATTGAAGACGAAATGCGCGACTCCTACATGGAGTACGCGATGAGCGTCATCATCGGCCGCGCCATCCCCGACGTGCGGGACGGGCTGAAGCCGGTGCACCGCCGGGTGCTGTTTGCCCAGAGCGAGCAAGGCAACCTGCACAACCGCCCCTACCGCAAGTCCGCGCGGGTGGTGGGAGACGTGATCGGGAAATACCATCCCCACGGGGAATCGGCGGTGTACGACGCCATCGTGCGCATGGCCCAGAACTTTTCCATGCGCCATCCGCTGGTGGACGGCCAGGGCAACTTCGGCTCGGTGGACGGGGACCCGCCCGCGGCCATGCGCTACACGGAAGTGCGCATGGCCCGGCTGTCCCAGGAATTGCTGGCGGATTTGGACAAGGACACGGCGGACTTCCAGCCCAACTACGACGAGTCCCTGGAAGAGCCGCTGGTGCTGCCGGCGAGATATCCCAACCTGATCGTCAACGGTTCCACCGGAATCGCCGTGGGCATGGCCAGCAACATTCCGCCCCACAACCTGGGGGAGGCCCTGGACGCATTTTTGTACTTCATTGACCACAGGGACAATCCCAGCGTCGCGGAGTTGATGGCCCACATGCCCGGCCCGGACTTCCCCACCGGCGCCTACATTCTTGGCAATGCGGGCATCCACGAGGCCTACACCACCGGGCGGGGGGTGATCACCCTGCGGGCGCGCTGCGAAATCGAGATCAACGAGAAGAACGATCGCGAGGCGATCATCGTCCACGAGTTGCCCTACATGCTCAACAAGGCCCGCCTGATCGAAAAAATCGCCGATCTGGTGCGCAACAAGAACATGGAGGGCATTTCCGATTTGCGCGACGAATCCGACCGCAACGGCATGCGGATCGTGATCGAAATCAAGCGCGGGGAGCCCGCGGAGGTGGTGCTGAACAACCTCTACAAGCACACCCAGTTGCAGACCTCGCTGGGCATCATCATGCTGGCCGTGGTGGACGGACAGCCCAAGGTGCTGCCCCTGGCCCAGTTCTTCCACTATTTTCTCGGCCACCGCATCGAGGTGGTGGGACGCCGCACGCGCTTCGATCTGGCCAAGTCGGAGGCCCGCGCGCACGTGCTGGAGGGCTTCCGCGTGGCCCTGGGAAATCTGGATGCGGTGATCGAGAAGATCAAGGGCGCCTCCACGCCCGCGGACGCCCGCGACGCCCTGATGGCCGGCTATCAACTCAGCGAAATCCAGACCAGGGAAATCCTGGAAATGCGCCTGCAACGCCTGACCGGCATGGAGCAGCAGAAAATCCAGGACGAATACAAGGAAATCACGGAAAAAATCGCCGACCTGCAAGCCATCCTGGCCGATCCGGAGCGGGTGCTGGAAATCATCCGCGAGGAATCCAGGGAGATCAAGGACAAGTACGCCGATCCCCGCCGCACGGAAATCGTGGCCGACGCCCAGAGCCTGGAAGTGGAAGACCTGATCGCCGAGGAGGACATGGTGGTCACCATCAGCCACGCCGGCTACATCAAGCGCAGCCCGGTGAAAATCTACCGCACCCAGCGGCGCGGGGGTAAAGGCAAGGTGGGCATGTCCACCCGCGAGGAGGATTTCGTCGAAAAGATGTTCGTGGCCAACACCCACGACTTCCTGCTGATCTTTTCCTCCTTCGGCAAGGTGTACTGGAAGAAGGTGTTCAGTCTGCCCATGGCCAGCCGCACCGCCCGCGGCAAGGCGGTGGTCAACCTGCTGCCCCTGGAGCCGGGGGAAAAGGTGCGCGCCTATCTGACCGTGTCGGAATTCGTCGCCGACAAGTTCGTCATCATGTGCACGGCCAACGGCATCGTGAAAAAGTCCGAGTTGCAGGCCTTCGGCAATCCCCGCAGCGCCGGGGTGCGGGCCATCAACATTGACGAGGGAGACCGGCTGGTGGACGTGGCCCTCACCGACGGCAGCCAGGAAATTTTTCTGGCCACCCGCAAAGGACTTTCCAGCCGCTTTGCGGAGAAGGAAGTGCGCACCATCGGCCGGGTGGGGCGGGGGGTGATCGGCATCCGGCTCAACCCCAACGACCGGGTGGTGGGAATGGAAATCCTCTCCGGGGAGGGCACCATGCTGACCCTGACGGAAAACGGCTTCGGCAAGAAAACCCCGGTCTCCGAATACCGGCTGGGCAGCCGCGGAAACAAGGGGGTCCTTACCATCAAGACCTCCGACCGCAACGGCCCGGTAGCCGGCATTCTCCAGATCACCAAGGACATGGAGGTGATGATCATCACCCAGCAGGGCAAGCTGATCCGCATGAGCCTGGACAAACTGCGCTCCATCGGACGCGTCACCCAGGGCGTCAGGCTGATCCAGATGGGGGCGGGGGAAAAGGTGGTGGCCATCGCCAAGATCGAGGATAATGAAGAGGTGAAAGACAACGGCGAAAGCGAGGCGAATGGCTCCGGCAAACAGGCCCCGGGAAATGGCGGATCGTCCGGCAATCCCCTCAACTGATCCGGCGCGCCGGCTGGTGCAGGCCGTGGCGCTGGCGGCCGTGCTGGCCGTGGCGCTGACGGCCGTGCTGGCGGGATGCCAGGACCGCAGCGACGTGCTTGGCCTGTCCGGCAAGGCCAAGCTGCTGTGGGAGCAGGGGCAGTACGCCGACGCCGCGCGGAACTTCGTGACCCTGGCCGAAATATACCCCGACGACCCCCTGGCCGAGGAGTCCCTGTACTGGGCGGCCAACCTGTACCAGCATTTTCTCTCCGAGCCGCCCCAGGCCATCCGCTTTTACCAACACCTGCTGGTGCAGTATCCGGACAGCCGGTACAACTCCGAGGCCCGCCAGAACCTGGCCGCTCTGTTTGAGCAGGACAAGGCCACGCGCCACCGGGCGCTTCAGATTTACCAGCAACTGCTGCTGGCCCGGGAAATGAGCAAACGGCGGGACGACTTTCAGTTCAAGATCGCCGCGCTGAACCTGAAGATGGGACGGCTGGACCAGGCGCGTTTTGAATTCCGCTCCCTGATGGAAAAGCACCCGACCTCTCCCCATATCCCGGAGTCCTATTACCTGGTGGGATACAGCTATTTTCTCGAGGAGCGCTTTCCGCTGGCTCTGGTGGCCTTCAACCAGACGGTGAAGGATTTTCCGGGGACGCCCATTGCGGTGCAGGCGCAATACTTCGTCGCCGATACGCTGGAGGAGCAGGGCCGGCTCAAGGAGGCGCTGCGCACCTTCCGCAAGTTGAAGGGCAAGTATCAGAACGACAAGATACTGGAAAAACGGATCAAGTCGCTGCGCGCGCGGATGAAAAAGGGGGTGCGCTAGCGATGTCTCCGGCACACGAACCCCGGCCGCCGGCCGGGGGAGGCGCAAGGCGAGAGGAACCCATGAAGCACGGCGTTCAGGCCGACCCGCAAGACGGGGAGCAGGTGGTCTACGTGCAGTTGGGGCGGATCGTGCCCAACTCCCGTCAGCCGCGCAAGCGCTTTCCCGCCGGACGGCTGCGCGAGCTGGCGCGCTCCATCGAATCCCAGGGGGTGATGCAGCCGTTGCTCCTGCGGCCCCACCCGGCGCATGAGGATCAATACGAGCTGGTGGCAGGAGAGCGCCGGCTGCGGGCCATCCGCCTGCTGGGCTGGCCGGCCGCCCCGGCCCTGGTGCGCCGCATCTCCGACGAGCATCTGCTCGAGTCGGCCCTGGTGGAAAACCTGCAACGGGAGCAACTCACCCCCATCGAGGAAGCCCAGGCCTACCGCCAACTGCTGGACGATCACGGCTACACCCAGGAGTCCCTGGCCGAGCGCGTGGGCCGGGAGCGCTCCACCATCGCCAACCTGGTGCGCCTGCTGCATCTGCCCCTGGCCGTGCAGGAAGACCTGGAGGAGGAGCGCCTGAGCGCCGGACACGCCCGCGCCCTGCTGGCCCTGGAGGACGCCGCTCTGCAACTCGCGTTGCGGGAACAAATTCTGGCCCGCGGCCTTTCGGTGCGCGAGACGGAGCGCCTGGTGAAACGGGCGCAAAACGGCGGCCCGGCCCGCCGCAAAAGGCAAGCGCAGCAGGCCGCCTCCGGGCGCGACCCCCGGCTCGTAGCGGCTCAGGAAGCCCTGGAAAACCGCCTGGGCACGCGGGTGGCAGTCACCTGCAACGGCGATGGAGGCGGCCGGATCGAAATCGAATACTACTCCCTCGAAGACTTCAACCGCCTCTACGACGAGCTGCTTTCCGGCTGAGCGGCGGGCTGACGAACGCCTCTCCGCTTGGCGAGGCCACTAAAATCCGTCTCAAAAATGACAAATTGAACTCAAGCCCGGCCCTTCCCCGCCCGGCCGGTCCCTTCCGAATTGTGGGGGATTCGTGATATAAAGTATCCTTCCCTTTCACGATCCACCGTCCGGGAGACCACGCTGCCTGCCGGCGAAGCCTTTGGGTCGAAACCACTTCGCGCCACGCCGAAGCGATGAAGCTCAATTTCAAATGGAAGAATTGGATTCCGCGCCCGGGAAGGTTCGCGGAGCGGCCCGTGTTGAAGGGCGTGGTGTGGATATCGCTGGTGGCGGTGGCGTTCGTCCTCGATCCGCTGGTGGGTCTGGTGATGGAGGGGCGGTTCGAGCCGTTTGAAATGGAGCATCTGATCGAAGGGGCCACGTTCGCCCTGGCCATGATCGCTCTTATTGTGGGCTACGAGGCCTATCTCCGCTTGCGGGTGAGAACGCGGCGGGCGCTGGAGGAATCGGAGGAGCGGTTTCGCAACCTGATCGAGGGCTCCCTGCAGGGGATATTCATTCACAAGGATTACCGGTACCTGTTCGTCAATCAGGCTCTGGCGGACATTCTCGCATATGAGTCCGTGGAAGAGTTGATGGCCATCGGCAATATGATACAGACCGTCGCCCCTCACGAGCACCCGCGCATGCGGGGCTACTACGAGCGCCGCATCCGGGGCGAGCACCCCGTTTCCCACTACGAGTTTCAGGCCGTGCGCAAGGACGGCAGCATGGTCTGGCTGGAGTCGCAGAACCGGGCGGTGAGATGGAAGGGCCAGACGGCGATTCAAGGCACCGTGATTGACATCACCGAGCGCAAAAACACCGAGCAGGCCCTGCGGGAAAGTGAAGCACGGATGCGCGCGATCCTCGACAACGCTGCCGCCATCATCTTCCTGAAGGACCGGGAAGGGCGGTACTTTTTCATCAACCGCCATTTCGCGGAGCAAATCAACGTCAGCAACGATGACATCCAGGGCAAGACCGACTTCGATATCCTGCCGAAGGAGTTCGCCGAGACGATCCGGAAAAACGACCAGGAGGTGCTCCGCAAGGGAATTCCCCTGGAGTTCGAGGAAATTGCGCCGCACGACGGCGATCGAAAAACCTACCTGTCGCTCAAATTTCCCCTCTGTGATCTGTCCGGCGCGGTGTACGGAGTCTGCGGCATCTCCACAGATATCACCGAGCGTAAGCTGGCCGAGGAAGCCCTGCGCGAGGCCAAGGAAAAGGCGGAGGCGGCCACCCTGCTCAAGGACCAGTTCGTCTCGCTTGTGGCGCACGACCTGCGTTCCCCCTTCGCATCCATCATGGGTCTGCTGCGCATGCTCGAGGAGGACCCGGAGCACCCGTTGGACGCCCATCAACGGGAGCTGTTCACCCGGATGCTGGACCGCGGGGAAAGCCTGGTGCGCATGATAGACGAGTTGTTGAACATCTCCAGACTCCAGACCGGCAAGATTACCCCGGCGCCGACTTTCATGGACGTGCGCATGGTCACCGGCATGGCCCGGGGCTGTTCGATCCATCTGGCGGAGGAAAAAGAGATCACGCTGGAAAACGAGGTTCCCGCGGGAACCCCGGTGTACGCCGACCTCGACCTGCTGCTGGAGGTCTTTCAGAACCTGCTGTCCAACGCCATCAAATTCTGCAGCAAGGGCGACAAAATCCGCATGTTCCTGGCCGGCGGTGACAGCACAACCATTGCCGTCCAGGACACGGGCCAAGGCATCAATGAGGCGATATTGCCCGATCTCTTCCGTCACGAAATCAAGACCACGTCTCCCGGCACTGCGGGAGAAATGGGAACGGGCTTGGGATTGCCCTTCTGCCACGATATCATGGTTGCGTTGGGGGGCTCGCTGAGGGTGGAGTCCAGCGAGGGCAAGGGCAGCATATTTTACGTGCAGTTGCCCGCCACGCGCCCGCGGGTGCTGCTGGTCGGAAACGGTGAGGTGACGACGAGCGAGATCAGGACGCACCTGCAATCCATGGAAGTGGAGGTCAGCGAGGCGGAAAATTTGGAGTTGGCCGTGCGATCCCTCGAAGCGGCCCGGCCGCAACTGATTATCGCGGACCTGATGACCCCCGCAATGGACGGGCTCGAACTGCTGAATTATGTTAAGAACGATCCGAAGACCAGGTCCATTCCGGTGATCATCATGACCTCGGATTCGGATACCGCGGCCCGCGACAGGGCATTTCGCATGGGAGCGGACGATTTTGTCAAAAAACCCGTCGTCCCCGACGAGTTTTTTCCGCGGGTGCGGAGATTTTTGCAATAATCGAAGGCAGCCAGGATTGACGGCAGGGCGCGGGAGCCCGATTTTCCAAACCATGGTTCTTTAAAACCATAGCCGGGCGGCCGCGTTACGGAAAGGCGCCCCGGCTACTTCATGGGTGGCACAACGATGGCCAGGGAATACAAGAGCGTTAAAACCACCAGCTTTGTCGCGGAGGGCACGGAGCTCGTCGGCAAGCTCAGCATCAAGGGCGGCATCCGCATTGACGGCCGGGTGAGGGGGGAAATCCAGAGCGAATCGGTGGTGTTCCTGGGCGCCTCGGCCAAGGTGGACGCCAACATCCACGCCCAGGCCGTCATATCCAGCGGCAAGATCAAGGGCGACATATCCTCCGCCCAGCAGGTGCAGATCAGCAACCCCGGCAGCATGAACGGCTCCATCGAGACCCGCGAGCTGGTGCTGGAGAAAGGGGTCTTTTTCGACGGCTCCTGCAAAATCATCGAACCGTAATTCCCACCGCAAGCAATGCACTTCGTCGTTGGAACCAGCGGACACATCGACCACGGGAAAACCACTCTGGTCAAGGCGCTGACCGGTGTGGACACGGACCGCTTTGCCGAGGAAAAGGCCCGCGGCATCACCATTGATATCGGCTTTGCCCGCTACCGGGACGAGGAGGGCACGGACTTCGCGTTCGTGGACGTGCCCGGCCACGAGCGCTTCGTGCACAACATGCTGGCCGGCGTGGCGGGCATGGACGCCGTGATGATGGTGGTGGCCGCGGACGAGGGGGTGATGCCCCAGACCCGGGAGCATCTGCACATCTGCGACCTGCTGGGCATCCGGCGCGGCCTGATCGCGCTGACCCGCTGCGACCTGGTGGACGAGGAGTTGCTGGAACTGAGCCGGGAGGACGTGAAGGAGGCGGTGCAGGATACCTTCCTGGCCGAGGCGCCGATCATTCCCGTGTCCTCCATCACCGGTGCCGGGCTGGACGAATTGCGGGTCGAGCTGGCCAACCTGGCCAAGCTGGTCATTCCCCGCGATCTGGAGCACCCCTTCCGCTTTCCGGTGGACCGCTCCTTTTCCATGAAGGGCTTCGGCACCGTGGTCACCGGGACGGTGGTCTCCGGCAGGCTGAGCAAGGAGCAATCCGTGGTGCAGTACCCCAATCTGGAGCCCCTGCGCATCCGCGGCCTGCAGGTGCACGGCGAGGCCGTGGACGAGGTGCTGGCCGGGCAGCGCGCCGCCATCAACCTGGGCGGCGTGAGCAAGGAGGAAATCCAGCGCGGGGACCAGTTGGCCGCCCCGGATTCCCTGCTCACCTCTTACCTGCTCAACGTGGAATTGCGGCTGCTGGATTCCATCCCCCGCGACCTCACCCAGCGCACGCGGGTGCGGCTCCACCTGGGCACCCGGGAGGCGTTGGGGCGAATCGTGCTGCTGGAAGAGGAGCGCTTCACCCCCGGGCAGACCCAGCTGATCCAGGTGCGCCTGGAGCAGCCCGTCAGCTCGCGCTACGGCGACCGCTTCATCGTCCGCAACTATTCCCCCATCTTCACCCTCGGCGGCGGACGGGTCATTGACCCCGCCCCCAACAAGTCGCGCAGGATCAAGCGCGAGCTGGCCCACCGCCTGGAGGCGCTGGCGGGGGAGGAGGAAGAACCCCTGGTGGAGCAGATGATCTACCTCCAGGGTATCCGCGGGGTGAAATCCACCGAGGGCTTCATCCGCACCGGCTTCAGCGCAAAGCAGTTCGACCGCACCGTGCAGCGCCTGTCCAGCGAGGGCAGGACGGTGCTGGTGGATCAGTCCGAGGGCCGGTACATCCACCAGGAAACCCTGGAGCGCATCGCTCATTTTGTGGAGCGGGTGCTGGAGACCCACCACCGCAATTTCCCGGAGCGGGAGGGCATGACCCGCGCCGAGCTGGCCGGCAAGCTCTCCCTGATTTTCAGCGACAAGGAAGTGGGCATGGTGCTGGGGCGGCTGGCCAAACAGGAGCGCATCGCCCAGGAGGGCCAGGTGTTCCTGCTGCCCGGCCACCGGAAAAACGTCTCCGGCCAGGACGAACAGCAGCTCTCGAAGTGCATCGAGGTCATCCGCGCCGGCGGGGTGCAACCCCCTCGCAAGACGGCGCTGTTCGGAGCCTGCGGCGTGGACGAGAAGGCGGGGCTGCGCCTGCTCAAATTGGGCTCCCACAACAACCTGCTGGTGCGGGTCAAGGACGATTTGTACTACACCCCCGACGTGCTGGAGGACATCAAGGACAAGCTGCGCGCCTACCTGAAGCAGAAGGAGCAGATCACGGTGATAGACTTCAAGGAATTGATGGATATCTCCCGCAAGCACGCCATCGACCTGCTCGAGCATTTCGACGCGGAGCGGATCACCCTCCGGCTGGAAAACCACCGCGTCCTTCGCCAGGCGGAGGGCTAGGCCAGGCATCCCATGAGTCAGCAACCACGCAAGCAATCCCTGCTGGAAGCCAACGAGCGGTTCTACCGCGTATTCGAAATGCTGGACTATCCGGCCATGGAGGACATGTGGGAGCAGAGCGACCGCGCCTTCTGCGTCCATCCCGGCTGGTCGGCCCTCCAGGGCGGCAAGCCCGTGCTGGACAGCTGGAAGCGCATCATCGAGAACACCGCGGCCATGCAGTTCACCCTCACCAACGTGGAAGCGCGGGTGGAGGGCAATCTGGGCATCGTCACCCTGCATGAGCACATTCACTCCCAGGTGGGCCAGGAACGGCACACCTCCGGCGCCGTCTCCACCAACCTGTTCGCTTTCGACCCGGCCTCCGGCGCCTGGAAGATTTTCCATCACCACGCCTCCCACGCCGTGGTGCCCGACGAGTCCGAGGCCGGCCCACTCAACTGACCCCCATTCCGGCCTTCGCCCGCCCGCTTGAATTTTCCGCACCGGGGGCAACCCTTGGCCGCGAACCGAACGCAAACCACGATCAGAGGAGACCGGCCACGATGAACGCCAGGAACACAGCAGATACCGCAGACACCACCAACCTGGAAACCTTGCAGCGGATGACCCAGGGATTCAACGACAAGGACGTGGACGCCATCCTGAGCAACTTCACGGAGGACGCCGTGTTCGAGACCACCCAGGGGCCCCATCCCTGGGGAGAGCGCTTCACCGGCCGCGAGGAAATCCGGCGCTCCATCCTGGACGTGTGGCAGGTGCTGCCCGACCTGCAATTCAGGGACACCACCCGCTTCGTGTGCGGCGGGCGCGGAGCCGCGGAATGGACGGCCACCGCCACCACGCCCAAGGGTCATCGGATGGAAGTGCGGGGCTGCGACCTGTTCACCTTCCGGGACGGCAGGGTTTCCCGCAAGAGCACCTTCTTCAAGCAGATAATCCGCAAGAAGGAATAGGCCCGCGCCCCCATCACTCCCCGGAGGGCGGCTCCGACCCCGCCTCAGGTTCCGCCACTGGTTCCGCCTCCGATTCCAGTGCGGAAGGCTCGCCCGGCGGGGCTTCGGGTCCGGGCGCGGATTCCGTTGTGGGCGGCGCGGCGGAGGAGTCTTCCCCGGTCTGCTCTGCGCGTTCGTTTTCCACCGCCGCGGATGCGGCGCCAGCCTCCTCGTCCTTCCCGCCCTCGGGCGTTGCGCCTGCCGCGGCTTCGGTTTGCTTCTGCGCCGCCTGATGTTCGGCCACCATGCGGATTATTTCGCCCGCCACCCGGTTGACGCTCTTGCCCTTGGTTGGGGCGATGATGGCGGATTGGGAATAAAGCGCCATGCGCTCCCCCAGCAATTTCGTCACGGTCTCGCGCAGATCGCCCTCCTTGAGCTTCGGGCGGCGGGTGTCGCGCTCGAGCCGCTTGAGGATGTCCTCCGGATCGGCGTTGAGGAAGATCGTCAGCCCGGCCCGGTTCAGCTTCTCCAGGTTGCCCTCGCTGGTCAGGATGCCTCCGCCGGTGGAGATGACGTAATTGTCCAGCTTGTGGACGCGATCCGCGATGCGCGACTCCAGCCGGCGGAAATAGGCTTCCCCCTTCTCCTTGAACAACTGGGCGATGGTGCACCCCGCCTGTCCCTCGATGTACTGGTCCATGTCCAGGAAGCCGTAGCCCAGCCGCTGGGCGATCCGCCTGCCCACCCCGGTTTTGCCGGAACCCATGAAACCGACCAGCACCAGGTTCATCGCTCACTCCCCCGCAGCCCCGGAGACGATCCACCCGCCCCCGAGCAGCACGTCCCCATCGTAAAACGCCGCCGCCTGCCCCGGGGCGATTGCCCGCACGGGCTCGGAAAAGCGCACCCGCACCGCGGCCGGCTCCGCACCCCCCATCGGCTCGATGGTGGCCCGGCTGCCGGCATGGGCGTAGCGCACCTTCACCTGCGCCCGGAGCGGTGCGGAAGGCGGGGGACAGGAGACCCAGTTCACGTCCCGCACCTCCATTTCGGAGCTGTACAAATCCTGCTCCTCCCCGAGCACCACCGCGTTGCGCTCCGCATCCAGCGCCACCACGTAATAGGGCCGCGCGCCCTGCAGCCCCAGCCCACGCCGCTGGCCGACGGTGTAGAAGGGCAGGCCCTGATGGCGCCCCAGCACGGCGCCGGCGCGATCCACGAAGTCTCCCGGCTGCGGCGGCGCTTTCCCCGGTTGGGCGCGCAGGAAGTCCCGGTAATCCCTGGGCACGAAGCACACTTCCTGGCTGTCCGGCTTGTTCCAGGTGGAAAAGCCGAGCCGCTCCGCCACCCCCCGCGCCGCGGGCTTTTCATAATCGGCCAGGGGAAAGAGCAGGTAGGGCAGCTCCTCCCTCAGGGTGCCGAACAGGAAATAGGTCTGGTCGCGCCGCAGGTCCACGGGCTTGCCCAGTTCCCAGCCGCCCGTGTCAGGATTGCGCCCCACCCGCGCGTAGTGGCCCGTGGCCAGGTAGTCGCAGCCGAAGTCCCGCACGCATTCCAGCAGCAGGGAGCTCTTGATCGTGCGGTTGCACATCACGCAGGGGTTGGGGGTCTGCCCCTCCCGGTAGGCGGCCACGAAGTAGTCAATCACCTGCCGCTGGAAAGGCTCCACGAAGTCCACCACGTAATAGGGTATCCCCAGCTGGGCGCACACCTGGCGGGCGTCCAGGGCGTCCTCCAGGGAGCAGCAGGCCTTGTTGTGCTTTTCCGCCTCGGGCAGGTCGTTGAGCTTCATGTGCACCCCCACCACCTCGTGGCCCTGCTCCACCAGCAGGGCCGCGGCCACGGAGGAATCCACCCCCCCGCTCATGGCGATGGCGACGCGCCCGCGCGGGCGCGCATCGGTGCCGGGCCGTGTGCTCACGGTACTTACCCCGTCTCGGCGTGAAGAAGGCGGTTGTCAATCTTGATGGTGGCCTTGTCCCGCAGCCTCTGCATCCAGATTTTGAAGGCGCGCGGCTGCTTCTGCCGCACCAGGGCCTTGCGGATCATGGGCAGGGCCCGGTTGAAGGACAGAGCCGTCCGGGGCCTGCGGTTTTCCAAGCGGAAGATGTGGTAGCCCATCTGGGTCTTGACCGGTTTTTCGGTGGAGCTGATGCTGCCGATGCCGGACAGCTTGAAGATGGCCTGGTCGAATTCCTCGGGCAGCACGCCCCGTTTTACGTAGCCCAGGTCGCCATCCACCAGCCGGTCCGGGGTGATGGAATATTTGCGCACCAACTCCACGAAATCCCGGCCCCGGCGCAGCCTGCGCACGACCTTCCGCAGCTGGGAGCGGCTGCCCACCGCAATGTGGCGCACTTTCACCTGCTCGGGCTGGATGAACTCGCCGCGGTGCCGCTCGTAGTAGGCCCTCATTTCCCGTTGGGTCAGGCGGATTTTGGAAACCACCTCCCTGCGGATCAATACCTCATGGATCACGCGGCGTTCGAAGTCCTTGCGCCAGCCTTCCATGGAAAACGTGTCGCTGCCGCTGGCCCGGGCCAGTTCCTGGCCGGCGTAGGGCGCAAGCAGCTTTTGGATCGCCTCCTCCAGCTTCGCGGACTCAATGACGATGCCGCGCCGCCGGGCTTCCTGGTCCAGCAGCAATTCGTCAACCATGTTGGCCAGGATGATCTCCTTCATTTCCCGCTTTTTTTCCGGATCGTTGCGGATGAAGCGGTCCCAGCGCGTGAAGAACAGCAGATGGGCGTTGAGGAACTCCTCCAGGGTGATGCGCTCGTTGTTGACGATGGCGACGGGGCTGGCGGGCACGCCTCCGGCGGTTTCCCTGCGTTGGGATTCCCGGCAGCCTGCGAAGGCCAACAGCAGTGCCGCCGCCAGCAGCACCGGCCACACGATGCTTTTCCGGACAAGGTTTTTCCGCAGCTGCTTCATCCCGTATCCGCCCGTGCGTCCCGCGCCGTCTCCGCCCCGGCAATGCCGGGAGGCTTCGCATCTTCCGAAGAAACGGCCCCCGCCTGGTGCGGGAGGATCAACTCTTCCAATACGCGCAACCGTTCCAGCAGGCCCCCCGGCTCCTCCGGCATGGGACCCAGCAGCAATTTGTCTCCGGGCACGAGCCGCAGGCTGCGCTCCGGATCCTGCACCAGCTTCATCAGCCGATCCAGATCGATCCGCTCCGGCTGCGCGAACTGGGCTTGAAGCTGGCCGCCCGCCTGATCGAGCACGGACACCCCATGCCCCGCGGCCCGCAGGCGCACCTGGATCAGGGTGAACAGGCTCCCCACCTCGGCCGGCATGCGCCCGAAACGGTCCTCCAGCGCCTGGCGGTACTCCCACATCTGCTCCTCGCTTCCCAGCTCCGCCAGCCGCTTGTAGGCATCCAGCCGCTGCGGCGTGCTGGCGATATAAGTGTGCGGGAGCCTGTAGGAAAAGCCCAGCTCCAGCTTGCACTCCACGGGCCTGGGGCGCAACGCGTCCTCCCCCTGCAGTCTGTCCACGGCCTCTTCCACCATCCGGGTGTAGAGTTCCAGCCCGATGGAGTTGATGTGGCCCGACTGCTCCCTTCCCAGCAGGTTGCCGGCCCCCCGGATTTCCAGGTCGTGGGAGGCGATCTTGAATCCGGAGCCCAGATCGTTGAATTCCTGCAGCAGGGTCAGCCGCTTCTGGGCCACTTCGGTGAGCACCTTTTCCGGAGAAACCAACAGGTAGGCATAGGCCTGCACGTTGCTGCGGCCCACCCTGCCCCGCAACTGATAGAGCTGGGAGAGCCCGAATTTATCCGCGTTGTTGATTACAATCGTATTGGCGCGCGGGATGTCCAGGCCGGATTCGATGATGGAGGTGGTCAGCAGCACGTCCAGTTCGCCGCTCACGAAGCGCAGCATCACCTGCTCCAGCTGCTTTTCGGCCATCTGGCCATGGGCAATGGCCATGCGCACGTTGGGCAGCAGACCCTGCACGTAGGTGCCGACGGTGTGGATGTTCTCGATGCGGTTGTGCACAAAGAACACCTGCCCACCCCGCCGCAGTTCCCGCTCCACGGCCTCCCGGATCATGTAGTCTCCAGCCTTGACCAGCCGGGTGCGCACGGCCATGCGGTCCATGGGGGGCGTGTTGATGATGCTCAGGTCCCGCACACCCATCAGCGCCATGTGCAGGGTGCGCGGAATGGGGGTGGCGGAGAGGGTGACCACGTCCACCTGGGTGCGCATCCGTTTCAGCTTTTCCTTGTGGGACACCCCGAAGCGCTGCTCCTCGTCTATCACCAGCAAGCCCAGATCCTTGTGGCGCACGTCCTTTGAAAGCAGGCGGTGGGTACCGATCAGAATGTCCAGCTCGCCGCCGGCGAAGGCCTCGACCACCTCCTTCTGGGCCTGGGGCGTGCGGAAACGGCTCAGCACGTCAATCCGCACCGGGAATTCCTCAAAGCGCTGCCCGAAAGTGTCGTGGTGCTGCTGGGCCAGAATGGTGGTGGGCACCAGCATCAGCACCTGCTTGCCGCTCAGCACGGCCAGGTAGGCCGCGCGCATGGCCACCTCGGTCTTGCCGAATCCCACGTCCCCGCACACCAGGCGGTCCATGGGCTGCTCGCCCGTCATGTCCGCCAGCACTTCGCTGATGGCCTGCTGCTGATCCTCGGTTTCCTGAAAGGAGAAGGCCTCCTCGAACTCGGTCATCATGGCCTCGTTGGGCTCGAAGCTGAACCCGACCCTGGCCTTGCGGGCGGCCTGCACCCCCACCAGGTCTTCGGCCATGTCCTCGATGACGCGGGTGGCCTTTTGCTTGGAGCGCTGCCACACGCCGTCGCCCAGCCGGTTCAGGGCCGGCCCGGCGCCGTCCACGCCGGTGAATTTCTGCACCTGGTTGAGGCGGTAGACGGGCACATAGACCTTGTCGTCGCCGGCATAGCAAAGCACCAGGAAGTCGCCTTCCTCCTGTCCAGCGCGCAGGGTGCGCAGGCCCTCGTAGCGTCCGATGCCGTATTCCAGATGCACCACCAGGTCGCCTTCCTTCAGGTCGCCCAGGGAGGCGATGAAATGCTGAAGGTTGGATTTCTTCAGGCGCCCCTGGCGGATTTTCTCCCCCAGCAGTTCTTCCTCGGTGATCAGGGCGAAGCGGGTGGCCCCCTCCTCGTCCACCAGCCGGAAGCCCTGGCGGGGAGACTGCTCCAGCACGGTAAAATCGGCGATGCCCCCGCCCGGCGCGCCCTCCAGCGCCGCGTGGAAGGCCTCCGGCCGGAAAGGCTCCACCCGCGCGCCCAGCTCGAATTCCTCCAGCAGGTGCCGCAGCCGCTCCGCGCCGGTGGCCGAACGGGAGGCCAGGTAGACCGGCGCCCCATCGCCCCGCCAGGCTTTCAGCTGCTCCACGATCTGCCCCAGGGTGGCATGGGCGCTCCGCCCGCCCGCCGCGGCGCCGGAGCGCAGGGTCTCGTTGCCGGAGAAGGGGCAGAGCACAGTGCCCGCGTCCCCGGACAGGCTCAGCTCGGCCAGCTGGGGCCGGTAGAAGCCTTCCAGCGCCGAGGCCAGAGCGTCGGGAGAGAGAAACATCTCTTCCGGCGGCAGCACCAGATTGCCCTGCTCCAGGGACAGCTCGTACTCGCTCAGCACTTCCTGAAAGAAATCCTGGCTGCGCTGCGTCAGCCGCTCCGGCTCGTCCAGCAGCAAAACCGCGTCGGCGGGCAGGGCCTCGTGCAACCAGCCCGGGCGCTGGTAAAACAGCCCCAGCATCTGCTCGGCGCCCGGAAAGGGCGAGACCTGTTCCAGGTAATTGAAAATCTGGCGGTAGACCTCCGGTTGCACGCGGGACTTGTAATCGGGCAGGGCCGCCAGGGCCCGCGAGGCGGTGGCGGCGTTGAGGGGGCATTCACCCGCCGGAAACAGGGTGACGAACTCCGCGTCCGCGAAAGACTTCTGGGTATCCACCTCGAAGCGGCGCATGGTTTCCAGATCGTCGTCAAAGAAGTCCAGCCGCACGGGATGCTCGGCGTGAATGGGAAACACGTCCACGATTTCCCCGCGGGCGCTGAATTCGCCCGGCGCCTCCACCAGGTCCACGCGCACATAGGCCGCCTCGACCAGCTTTTCCACCAGTTCCGCGCGGGGATAGCGCCCACCCACCCGCAGGTCGAAGGACAGGGCCTGGAACACGGCAGAGGGGATCATGCCCTGCATCATGGCCTGGGGCGTGGTGACCAGAATCGAACAGCGCCCCTCCAGCAGGGCCGCCAGGGCCAGGAAGCGCTTGGCCACGATCTCTTTGTGGGGAGAAAAGCTGTCGTAGGGGATGGTGTCCCAATTGGGAAAGTGGAACGCCCGCTCCGCCCCGGCGTACAGGGCCAGGTCGTGGTGGAGGGCTTCGGCCCGCGGGAAGGATTCGGTCACCACCACCAGCGGCCGGGAGACACGGCCGGCCAGGGCCGCGATCAGCCAGGCTTTCCCGCCGCCCCGCAACCCGCTCAGCACCAAGGGCTTGCGCGTTGCGATCCGCGCCAGGGCATCATCGAGGAGAGGTGAAATCAAGGTTTGCACACGCCGAATTTAAGATCATGCGGGAGGCATCGCGGGGAGTCCGCTCAGCCTTGTTCGGCCAGGGCGCCCAGGGGTTCGCCGTCCATTCTGAAGACCGTCCAGTCCTCGATGGGCCGGGCCCCCAGCTTTTTATAGAAGCCGATCGAATCCACGTTCCAATTTAGCACCGACCACTCGAAACGCCCACAGCCGCGCTCCCTGGCCAGCTTTGCCAGGCGGGCCATCATGGCGTAGCCGAAGGACTTGCCCCGCGCTTCGGGGATGACGAACAGGTCCTCCAGATAAAGCCCCGGCCTGCCCAAAAACGTGGAGACCGTGTGAAAGTAGAGGGCGAAGGCCACCGGCCGCCCCTGATGCTCTCCCAGCAGCGCCTCGGCATAGTGACGCTCCCCGAACAGCAATTCGGCCAGGGACGCTTCGCTGACCACGACTTCATGGGCCAGATTTTCGTACTCCGCAAGCTGGCGGATAAACCAAAGCACCAGCGGCACGTCCTCCCGGGATGCGTGACGGATCGTGAACCCCGGCGGTGATTTCATGCGGAGACCTCGGTATTTTTCCAAAAAGCGCGGCGGAGGGCCGTTCCCGCCGTTCGGGGCGGTGGGTTCGCCTCCGGGAAATATTTTGCATCTGCCGATAAAAATGTTAGCCTTTTTAATTATGGTAGCCAATGGATGGTTACGATTTTTTCGTGCACAGTCCACCTTCCCATCTCCAAATCGGGATGATCAGCGCCCGGGCCCGCCGGCCTGACCGGCGGCGACAGACCAGTATCTTTTCCACCCCAGGGATGCGGACACCTGGTGTCCGCTGCAAGCCGCCGCGCGCCTTCCGCCTTTGCGGGATGCGGGCCGGGGCCTGCTCCACGAAGGGCATGCCCGCGCATGGCATGGCATCCGGCACACAGGAGATTCCCATATGCTGACCGAACGACTGGAACAAGGGCTGACCTTTGACGACGTGCTGCTGGTTCCCTCCAAGTCGGATGTGCACCCACAGCACGTGGAACTGGGCACCCGCCTCACCCGGCGGATGAGTCTCAACATCCCCCTGGTCAGCGCGGCCATGGACACGGTGACGGAGCACCGTACGGCGATCTGCATGGCCCAGGAGGGGGGCATCGGCATTATCCACAAAAACATGAGCGTCACCGACCAGGCCAACGAGGTGGACTTCGTGAAGCGGTCGGAAAGCGGCATGATCACCAACCCGATCACGATTTCGCCGGACGCGAGGGTGCTCGACGCCCTGGCGCTGATGGAGAAATACCGCATATCCGGCGTGCCCGTCACGCGGGGCAAGGAACTGGTGGGCATCCTCACCAACCGCGACTTGAGATTTGAAACGAACTTCGAACGCCCGGTGCGGGAGTTGATGACCCAGGGACGCGACAATCTGATAACGGTGCATCAGGGCATCAATCTGGAAGAATCCAAGGGCTTGCTCCATAAGAACCGCATCGAAAAGCTGCTGGTGGTGAACGACCATTACGAGCTGGCCGGCCTGATCACCGTCAAGGACATCGAGAAGGCCCGCAAGTACCCCGACGCCAACAAGGACGGCCAGGGCCGCCTGCGGGTGGGCGCGGCGGTGGGCGTGAACAGAGACGCCCTGGAGCGGGCCGCGGCGCTGCTGAACGCAGGCGCGGACGTGCTGGTGGTGGATACCGCCCACGCCCATTCGGACAAGGTGATCGGCACCATCGAGCAGTTGCGCAAGGAGTTTCCCGACGCCGACCTGATCGCAGGCAACATCGCCACCGCGGAGGCCGCCGAGGCCCTGGTGCGCGCGGGGGTGGACGCGGTCAAGGTGGGCATCGGGCCCGGCTCCATCTGCACCACGCGGGTGGTGGCGGGGGTCGGCGTGCCGCAGCTTTCGGCCATTCACGCCGTGGCCTCGGTGACGGCGAAGCGGGACGTGCCCCTGATTTCCGACGGCGGGATCAAGTTTTCCGGAGACATCGTGAAGGCCCTGGCCGCGGGGGCCGAGAGCGTGATGATCGGCAATTTGTTCGCCGGCACGGACGAGAGTCCCGGGCAGGTGACGCTGTATCAGGGCCGGCGCTACAAGCTCTACCGCGGCATGGGCTCCCTGGGCGCCATGCAGCAGGGCTCGGCGGACCGTTACTTCCAGGAAAACGTGGTGGAAGACATGAAGCTCGTGCCCGAGGGCGTGGAGGGGCGGGTGCCCTACCGCGGCCCGCTGGCCGAAAGCCTGCATCAATACGTGGGCGGGCTCCGCTCGGGCATGGGATATGTGGGCAGTCCCAACCTGGAGGCGCTCCGCACACAGACCCGCTTCATGCAGATCAGCAACGCGGGGCTGAAGGAAGGCCACGTGCACGACATCCTCGTGATGGAAGAAGCGCCCAACTACCCGCTCACGCAAAGCTGATGGCCCACGCTTTCCAGCCCATCCTGCGCCTGCCGCGCCGCGGCTGGCTTGCCCTCGCCTTGTTGCCGGCCGCCGTTCTGCTGGCGGGGTGCAACATTCACTATCCGCTGGGCCGATCCCTGGAGGCGCAAAACCGCTGGGAAGAAGCGGCGATCGAATACCACCTGGCCGTGCTGGAAGACCCGGACGAAGAAGAGTACCGGGTAGCCCTGAAGCGGGCACGGAAGGTGGTGGCCAAGGAAAACTTCGAACTGTACAAAACGTTTCTCGCCCGCAAGCAGTTCAAGAAGGCTTATATGCGCCTGCTGGACGCCTCGCGCCAGGATCCGCAGTTGAAATCGGTCAAGCGGGAAGCGGCGAAGTGGCTGCGGGTGCTGGTGGCCGGGCAGATCAGGTTCGAGTTTCGCTCCTTCCGCGCCAACGTCTCCTTTGCCGATGAAATCAAGCTGATGGTGCGCCTGAACACCCCGAATCCGGGTCAGGTCATCGAAGCGGAGATCAACCTGGACACCGGTACTTTCTTCGTGGAGGACCTGCTCTACGACAGGCCCAACCAATTGCTGACCTACTATTCGCTGAATTCGATAGGGGTGGCTCTCACGTTCGGGCGCAGCCGCATCCGCAGGTTCACCTCCAAGGAGTTTCAACGTATCCTGAACATCCGCACGCCGGTTCTGGACGACCTGGAGGGAAATATGCTGCTGTTCAAGGAAAACGAGGCGACCCCGGTGCAGCAGCATCGCGGAGAAATCTCCGAGACCCTTCCGACCCGCCGCTATTGGGAACCCACCTCGAGTCCGCACTATTCGGTCAAACTGGAGGAGCAGGAAATCGTGGTGTCCGGGGCAAACGGCAACACCCAGTTCACGCCAAGGTTCCTGTACCTGAACAAGCGGGACCGGCGCTTGTTCGTGGACTTCGGCAGATACGAGATGAAGCTGAACGGAAACTCCCGCAAATGGAGCATCGCCCGCCTGCCCATCGCGGAAGGCGATTATTTTGAGCCTTTTGCACGAAACGTTGCCTTGAGACCCTATTTTTTCTATCGTGAGGGGGTCTTTACCTACGTCTCCAACGGTTCGAACTGACCCGGCGGGCTCCCCACCCGGCCGGAGGAACGGCCGCGGGAGGCTCAACCCGCCGGCAACCGACCGGACACCAGGCCTGAACACATGCCCGCCCGCCCCACAACCCAGCTTTCGGAAATCAGCCAATACCCCTGGCAGAAGCGCAGGGACTATCTGCTGCTGGTGGCCGCCGTGGCGGCGGCGGACGGGAGCCTGCCCGAAGAGGAGCTGGCGCTGCTGAACCGGTGGATGGATTCCTTCAATCTGTCCAAGAACAGCCGGAAGCTGGTGCTTAGCGCCGCCAAGCGGCGGCCCCTGCCCCTGAAGAACATCCAGCGGCGGATGGCCAACACCGATCTGGTCTATTCCCTCATGCTGGACATGATGGGCATGGCAATGGCCGACGGGGTGTTGCGGGATAAAGAGGTTGATCTGTTGCGGGAAGTGGCGGGAAACCTGGAACTCGGCCAGATCGAATTTCAGATTTTAATCGAGTTCGTCCATTCCGCCCATCAGGCCTCCAAGCTTTCCAATCCGGAGCCCCTGTACGAGCACAACATTGACAGCGCCTTCCAACTGCTGCGCGCGCGCAAGGTGCGCCTGTTTCCCCACACCCTGCTCTGCGCCACCTCCCCCAATTTCAACGACAAACTGAAAGACCGCTGGGTGCGCTTCCGG
>CBDUSX010000002.1:0-27798 GCA_965369935.1 uncultured bacterium | reverse complement strand
CCAGGCAACGCAGACAATCCGCCCCGCCGGCTGCCCGCAAAAGCCGGGAAATTCTCTACGGCATCAGCCCGGTGGAGGCTGCCCTGGGCGCCCGGCGGCGCAGGCTGGAGAGGCTCTATCTCAAGACGGGGCGCCCGTCCCCGCGGCTGGCCAGGCTGCGGGAACTGGCGGAGGGGCAGGGCCTGCCCGTGAGCGAACTGCCGCCCGCGGAGTTGGAGAAACTGTGCGGCTCGGGAACCCATCAGGGGGCGGCCCTGGCCTGCGGGCCCCTGCCCCTACGGTTGGAAGCGGACTGCCTGCAACTGGTGCGGCGGGAGTTGCCCCTGCTGGTGGCCCTGGACGAGGTGCAGGATCCGCAGAACTTCGGCGCCGCCCTGCGCTGTTGCGCGGTGTTCGGCATTGACGGCATGGTGCTGCCCCGCCACCATGCCTCCCCCTTGAGCCCCGCCGCCTGCAAGGCTTCCGCCGGACACCTGGAGACTTTCCCCGTGTACAGCGTGGCCAACCTGGCCCGCTTCCTGGTCAACTGCCGGAAGGCGGGCTTCTGGGTGGCGGGCACATCGGCTCAGGGCGAGACGGAACTGCACAAATTCAACAGAGACCGCGCGCTGGTGGTGGTGCTGGGCAATGAGGGGCGGGGGCTGCGGCCGCTGGTAAGCAAACTCTGCGACTTTCATCTGGCCATCGCCACGCCCGGGGGCGCCAGCCTGAACGTCTCCGCCGCCACCGCCGTTCTGCTCTACCAACTGACCCTGCCCCGCTGAACTCCCCCGGGCCTCCGCCTTGCGCTTGCGCAAAGGAGCCCGATCAGGCAGGTTTTCTTTACAGATTCAGACGTTGCGCGAATGGGAGCCGGCCACGGCTGCAAGCGGAGGTAACGGCCCTTCCCCCGAAGCAGGAGCGATGAAGATGCCTAAGCGAAACGCGGTCTACGCCCAGTCCGGCGGGGTCACGTCGGTCATCAACGCCAGCGCCTACGGCGTTATCAGCGCCGCCCGCGAGGCCGACTTCATTGACGAAATCTACGCGGGCTATGACGGAATCAACGGCGTGCTGGAGGAAAAGCTGATTGACCTGGGCAAGGAGCCGCCGGAGAACATCGAGGCCCTGCGCCACACGCCCGCCGGCGCCATGGGCTCCGCCCGCAAGAAGCTGCAGGACCTGGAGAAGAACAAGGAGGAGTTCGAGCGCATCATCGAGGTGCTGGCGGCCCACGAAATTCATTATTTTTTCTACAACGGCGGCAACGATTCCATGGACACGGTGGCCAAGCTGAGCCGCTTCGCCGAGGAGCACAGCTACCCCCTGCAGGTGCTGGGCGTTCCCAAGACCATTGACAACGACCTGCCCATCACGGACAACTCCCCCGGCTTCGGCTCGGTGGCCAAGTACAACACCATCTCCATGCTGGAGGCGAGCATGGACACCGAGTCCATGTACCGCGATTCCACCAAGGTATTCGTGCTGGAGACCATGGGGCGCCACGCCGGTTGGATCGCCGCGTCCACCGGGCTGGCCAGCCGCTCTGAGGCCGAAGGGCCTCACCTGATCCTGCTGCCCGAGGTGCCGCTCGACCGGGAACGCTTCCTGAAAGCCGTGGAGGCAACCGTGTCGAAGCACAAGTTTTGTTCCATCACCGTCTCGGAAGGCGTGCAGAATCCAGACGGCAGCTTCCTGTCGGAAAGCGGCGGCAAGGACGACTTCGGCCACGCCCAGCTCGGCGGCGCCGGGCAGTACATTCAGGAACTGGTCAAATCCGAACTCGACCTGAAAGTGCACGGGGCGGTGCTGGACTATTGCCAGCGCTCCGGGCGCCACATCGCCTCGGCCACCGACGTGGAGCAGGCCGCGGCCTGCGGCCGCAAGGCGGTGGAGTTGGCCGGGCAGGGCCTGAGCGGGGCGATGGTGACCATCGTGCGGGAGCAGGAGCAGCCCTACAAATGGTCCCTGGCCCATACGGAGGCCTCCAACATCGCCAATCAGGAAAAGATGATGCCGTCGGAATTCATTCGCGAGGACGGCTACCACATCACCGAGGGCTTTCGCACCTATTGCCTGCCCCTGATCCAGGGAGAGGACTATCCTCCCTATCAGGATGGGCTGCCCGCCTACCGCCGGCTGAACAAGGAACTGCTGCCCGCCAAGCTGGCGGCGTTCAAGTAAGGGGCGGCCACGGGGTGACATCATGAAAATCGCTGTGCTTGCCGCCGGCACCTGGGGAATTACGCTGGCCTCCCTGCTGGCTCGCAAGGGGCTGGAAGTGAAAGTCTGGGAACACGCCGCCGAGGTGGTGGAGGAACTGCTCGCCACCCGCCGCCATCCCAAGCTCCCTCATTTGGAAATTCCGCCCGAGCTTCCCATTTCCACCGACCTGGCCGCGACCCTGGCGGGAAGCGAGGCCATCGTCTGTGTGGTGCCCGCCGCCCACTTGCGCGAGACCTGCCGCCGGGTGGCGGAGTGCGGATATGGCGAACAACTGTTCGTCCTTTGCTCCAAAGGCATCGAGCAGGGCACCCACGCGCTGCTGACCGACGTGGCGGAGCAGGAACTGGGCGCGGCGGCGCGCAGCCATATCGGCCTGCTTTCCGGGCCCAGCCACGCGGAGGAGGTGAGCCGGGAGATTCCCACCGCGGTGACCAGCGCAGCAGAGGAGATCGGGGTCGCCGAGCAGATCAGGGAGTTGTTCATGACGCCGCGCTTCCGCATCTACACCCAGACCGACGTGTTGGGGGTGGAACTTTCCGCGGCGCTGAAAAACGTGATCGCCATTGCCTGCGGCATTGCGGAAGGGCTGGGCTTCGGGGACAACTCCAAGGCGGGGCTGGTGACGCGGGGCATGTCGGAAATCATGCGCCTGGGCACGCGCATGGGCGCCCGGCAGGAGACCTTCTTCGGCCTGGCGGGCATCGGCGATCTGGTGGTGACCTGCATGAGCCGCCACAGCCGCAACTGGAAGTTCGGCTACCTGCTCGGCCAGGGCAAGTCCCCGGAGGAAGCTCTGCGGGAAGTGGGCATGGTGGTGGAGGGTTACTACACGGTGCGGGCGGCCGTCGAACTCGCCGCGGCGCACGATACCGAAATGCCCATCAGCGAGGCCGTGGCCAGGGTGTTGTTCCACGGTGTCGGCGCGGGCGAGTCCGTGGAAGCGTTGATGATGCGGGAGCCCAAATCTGAAATGCAGGACTAGGCTGGGTATTTCACAGACGCATTCGGGGGAAGCAACGCGAGACTCGCAGCGTTGCAGTCCCCCCGAACCCCCCTAACAGGCGGGAGTTGGCCGCTAGGCCGACTCCCGCAATCTATCGGGGTGCAGGGGCTGACGGCCCCTGGTGGGGCCGTGGGGGCAAAGCCCCCACTGCATGAATTATTCAGGTTGGGTTGGGTGTAAACAGGGCGGCCCGGCAAGTCCGCGCCCTTCCCCGGGACAGACTCAGTTGAGCTTGTCCTTGCCGCCTCCGGGATTGTAGTTCCGCAGGACTCTGGTCCACTCCTCCTCTTCGCTCTCGCCTTCTTCGCCCTCCCCTTCTTCCAGATCGGCCGGATCGATTTTGCTGCGCTCGAGCACGTGGTTGGCCACGAAGATCGGGCTGGCGGTGCGCAGGGCCAGGGCGATGGCGTCGCTGGGCCGCGAATCCAAGGAATAGCTCTTGTCGGAAAGCTGAAAGTAGATGCGCGCGAAGTAGGTGTTGTCCACCAGGTCCACCACCTCGATCCGCTCCACCATGCCGTTGATGGTGGTGAACGTGTTGCTCAGCAGATCATGGGTCAACGGACGGGAAGTTTCCACGCCCTCCATCTTCATGGCGATGGAGTGGGCTTCGAAAATCCCGATCCAGATCGGCAGCAGCGCCCCGGAGTCCTCATCCTGCAAGATCACGATGGGGGAGTTGGTCTGGGGGTCGAACACCAGCCGGTGCACTTTCATTTCCGTAAGTCCGTCAGGTTCCACTGCCGGCCTCCCTTCCCACGAGAGAAAATTTTCGTGTCGCGACGATTTCCACGTTCACCGTTTCTCCCGGCGCGCGCCGGCAGCCGGCAACCATGGTGGATTTGTTGCCGCGCGTTCTGCCGGTCATGGCCTCGCCATCCCGGGGATGCGGGCCTTCCAGCAGAATTTCCTGATGGCTTCCCAGCAGGCTCTTATGAAGTTCGCTCAGATGCGCCTCGTGCAGGGCAAGCACGCGGGCCAGGCGCTCCGCCTTGACGGATTCCGGCACCTGGCCGCCAAAGTCCGCCGCGGGGGTGTCCGTCCGCGGCGAAAACTTGAAGGCGTAGATATGGTCGAATTGCACCGTACGCATCAGATCCAGGGTGGCCTGAAAATCCTCCTCTTCCTCTCCCGGGAAGCCGACGATGACGTCGGTGGACAGGGCAATGCCGGGCACGGTCTGTTTCATCATCTTCATCTTGTCCAGGTATTCCGCGATTTTGTGGTTGCGGCGCATGGCTTTCAGGATGCGGTCAGAGCCGGATTGGAACGGGAGATGCAAATGCTCACACAGTTTCGGCAACTCCTGGTGGGCCCGCGCCAGCCGCTCGTTGAAATCCTTGGGATGCGGGGAGGTGTAGCGGATGCGTTCCAGGCCCTCGACCCCGTTGAGCTGCTCCAGCAACTCCACGAACCCCGTCTTCTCCGCCTTGTAGGAATTCACGTTCTGGCCGAGCAAGGTGATTTCCTTCGCCCCCCGCTCCACGAGCTGCCTCGCTTCCCGGAGGATATTTTCCGGCTCCCGGCTAACTTCCCGGCCTCTCGTATAGGGTACAACGCAGAAGGTGCAGAAGTTGTTGCATCCTTTCGTGATGGCGATGCTGGCCCTGACCTGCGCTTCGGATTGCGGAAGATCGGGCAGGTCGGGAATGAAGTTGTGGATTTTTTCTTTGCGGGAATGCCACTCCGTTCGCAGCACCCGCTCCCCGCGGGCCGTGCGGGCGAGCATGTCGGGCAGTTCGAAGATGTTGTCCGTGCCGAAGACCAGGTCCACCTGGGCGGCGCGGGAGAAAATTTCCCCACCTTTCTGCTGGGCCACACATCCCCCGACCCCGATTTTCACGTTGGGCCTTTCGGATTTGATGCGGCCCAGGGAACCGAGCAGGCTGTACACCTTGTGTTCCGACTTTTCCCGGATGGCGCAGGTGTTGATCAGAATCAGGTCCGCCTGCCGCGGGTCCGGCGTGCGCGTATAGGCCTGCGCATGCAGCTGCTCCAGGATTTTTCTCGAATCGTAGTCATTCATCTGGCAACCGAAGGTTTCCAGGAACACTTTTTTCGATTCTGCATGCGGGTTCATGCGCGTAAACGGCTCCGGCGGGAATGCTCTGCGTTGTTGGCAAATCTCCTGGCCGCCGCTGGGCAGCAGGCCGGGGTTCAACTATATTGAAGGCAACACCGGGGAAATACAACCCAAATCCGGGAGCGCCCGGGCGTCCCCGGTGGGCTGGAATTTTCTCTTCAGGCGCCTTGACGGGGCACCTCCATGTGGTTCGAAATCCGCGTGGTCCGAAATCTATTTGCTTCGGGAATTGGCATCGGCTGAACCATGCTGAATGAAGACCTCTCCCCACCCCTGATCGCGGACGGCTCCGTGCGCACCCGGCTGATGCTGACGCATCCCGGTGGCGAGGAGCCGGTGGAGGCGCTCAACCTGACTGGCCCTGAGCGGGTGCGGGAGGTGCACGGGGAGTTCCTTGCCGCGGGCGCCTCCCTGCACCGCACCAACACCCATGCCGCCAACCGGGTGGCGCTGGGGGCCCATCAACTGGAAGAGCGCTGCGAAGCGGTCAACAATTCCGCTTCGGCCCTGGTGCGGGACGTCATCGGGGCGCAGGGGCACATGATGGGCGCCATCGGCGAGATCGCGCCGCAGGGCGCGGGCGGGGACGCCTCGGTGGCTGAGCGGGAACGCGCGTACAGCGAGCAGGCCGTCTACCTTGCGGACACGGGCGTGACCTTTCTGCTGCTCGAGCATTTCACGCGGGTGGAAGAGGCGTTGCGGGTGCTGCGCATAGCGCGAAATACCAGCGACGCGCCGCTGCTGGCGCAACTGCGCTTCGACCATTACGGCAAGAGCGGGGACGGACTGTCTTGCGCGGAGGCGGCCGGCAGGCTGGCGGAAGCCGGGGCGGACGCCCTGGGGATCAGTTGCGGGCCCGCACCGGAGGCTCTGCCGCGTTTGCTGGAGGCGCTGCTGGCGCCGGGCCTGCCGGTGAGCGTAATGCTGGGCGTTCACTTCCCGGGCCTGCCGCCGCCCTATCCCGATGCGCCCGCGCTCACCCCGGCCGCCTTCGCCGAGACCCTTCACGGCTGCGCACGGGCGGGCGCCACCATCGTGGGGGGCTGCTGTGGTGTGGGACCGGAACACATCCAGGCCCTGGCCGCGCGCATGCAGCGCGGCCCTTAGCGTCCGTGGCGCCGGTAGGGCGCCTGCTCGATGACTTCGCAGGCCGGACAGATGGCCGCGGCCCTGCGATAGCCGCGCTGGGAGCGGCCCAGCAGGAAATGCAGGTTGTACAGCAAGGGCAGGTAGGGCAACTCGCCCTGCAGCCGCTTTTCCCATTGGGCGAGAGTTTCGGGCTCGTCCCGTGCCGCCGCGGTCCGTGACTCCGATTTTTGCGCTGCTTTCCTGGTTGCGGGGGCGAGTTGCGGGGCAACCTCCCCAGGGGCGCCGGAAAAACCGAGGGCTGTGCTCCACAGACGCTGAAGGGAGCCATCGTCCAGATCCACCGCCGTGATCGCGAAGTCGAATTTTACCTGAACCTCCGGCAGGAGAAACCGCACGGCGGGCAGGGGTTCGACGGTCACGGTCATGCCGAGGGTTTTCTTCCACTGGGCCGCAACGGCCAGGGCCAGACCTTCCAGGGTGGGATGGGCCAGCACCGCCAGCTTCAGGGGGAGGCCGGGGCGCTCTTGTTCCAGCCAGGCCTTCCGCGCCACGCGGGCGCTCCAGGTCAACGCCCCACCGCCCGGCGGCGCCTCTGTAAACTCCGTGAGCAGCGGATGAAGGAATGATCCCTGGGGAGCGAATCCCGCCCCCGCCATGGACGCCAGCCGCGGGCGGGGGACGGCCCGCGATAGGATGCCCACGCCCTGTACGCCCAGGGCTTCGCGCAGGCGCGAATTGACCCGCAGCACGATCTGCTGGGTGCCCGCGCTCCTGCCCAGCACGGTTCCGCCGGGCAGAGCCCTGTAGGACAGCAGTTCCCGCAACTGCCCGCCTTCCACCAGGGCCGCCTCGATGCGCCCCCTGGCCAGGGCACGGGCCAGACCGGAAACGCCGCGGTAGGCGGTGAGGATGAAAGGCGCTGGGCCGCCGGCACGGCGCAGGCGGTAGCGCGATTCCTCTTCCCCTTCCTCGAACCGCACCCCCGCCGGCCAGTGGCGGCACGGCCACTCCAGACTGTCGGCGGCCGAGGTGAACCGCGGCAGCAAGGCGGAGCCCCGCAAACGGGTCAGGAGAAACGGATCCGTGGCGGGATTCGGAAAGGAGAACTGCGCCAGGGATAGGAAGGGCGCCTCGGAGAACTCCGGCATCCGGGCCAGCACGCCGCGCCGCCACTGGGCAAGCCGGTCAATGCCTTGTGGGCGCGGGCCGGTGCCGGGCGGGGTGCGGCGGCCGGTTGGAACGGCTGAAAAGTCGGGATCGCCGGCCACCAGGGAATACTGCGGCATGCCCCACAGCGCCTGGGAATCCAGGGCCAGCAGGCTGCGGGCGGCCCCATCCCGCACCCCCGGCAGCACCTTGTAAAACCAGGGCGGGCGCAGCCGGTTCGCCCCGGTAAACCGGATGCCGTAGACGATGCGCAGGATGCGCAGATCCTGCTGCCCATGCTCCTCACCCGCGCACAGGTGCGGGCGGGGATGAAACACGCCCAGCCGCAAGGGCCGCTCCGTTCGCTTCGGCTGCGTCTTCGGCAATGGCGGAGCGGCGGCTGCGTTCCAGGCCAGGGCGGTCAACAGCGCCCCGGCCAGAGCGGCTATGAAAACCATGAGAAGCCGGCGGAAAAACTGTCCCCAACCTGGCAAGGCAGGGCGGATGCGCGGGAGCCGGTTCGACGTTCCGATCGCTGAGGAAATCACAGCCGGGCAGGGCGGAACGCCGGGGCCGTCAGCCAACGGTGACGGACTTGGCCAGATTGCGGGGCTTGTCAATGCTGCGGCCCAGCTTGAGCGCGGAGAAGTAGGCGAACAATTGCGCCACCACCAACTCCAGCAGCGGAGCCACCGCCGGTTCCACGGCGGGCAACTCGATGTAGTCGTCCAGGATCGCCTTGGCCTTGGCGTCGTTTTCGAAGATGATCCCGATGATCGGTCCGCCGCGCGCCTTGACCTCCTCCACGGCGGACAGGGTCTGCTCGTGCAGGGTCTTGTTCTCGATGCTGGGCAGGAAGAACAGCGAAACCAGCTGCTCGTCCACCATGGCCAGGGTGCCGTGCTTGAGGAAGCCGGCGGGCAGCCCCTCGACGTGCAGGTAGGTCACTTCCTTCATCTTCAGGGCCGCTTCCAGGGCGATGGCGTGGTAGATGCCCCTGCCCAGGAAGAGCCAGTTCTGGAAATGCGCCGTGCGGTTGCACATGTTGCGGACGAACCCGGACAACTCGTTCAGGGCCCGCTGCACCACCGGCGGAAAGGCCGTCAGGGCCTCGTAATGACGGTCATAGGCGGCCTGGTCAATGTGGCCCCGCTTGAGGCCCAGCTCCAGAGCGACCCTGTGCAGGATCACCATCTGAGCCAGGGCGGCCTTGGTGGACACCACGCAGATTTCCGGCCCCGAACCCTGCATGATCACCTGATCGGCCATCATGCTCAAGGAAGAGCCCAGCACGTTGACGATGCCGGCCGTGCGCGCCCCATGCTCCTGGGCGAACTTCATCCCGCGCCGGGTATCGAAGGTTTCGCCCGACTGGGAGATGGAGATCAGCAAATCCTTCTTGCCGATGACGGCCACGTCCAGGAATTCGTCCGAGCTGACGGCGGGCAGGTATTGCCCCGCGAGTTGCGAAAACAGGTACTGCCCCACCATGGCCACGTAGTGGGTGGTGCCCACGCCCATCAGATACGTCTTTTCGGCGTCCGCGATGGATTGGGCCAGTTGCTCGATGCCCTCAAGGGGTGAGTTGAGAGCATTGGTGATGGTCTGGGGCTGGTCGAATATTTCCTTCAGCATGTAGTGGGCGTAACCCCCCTTGCGGGAGGTCGCGAGTTCCCACTCGATGCGCAGGGGGCTGCGCTTCACCGGCGTGCGGTCCCTGGTCTTGTATATCTGGTAGCCACCCGGAGCGACCACGGCGTACTCGCCATCCTCGAACATCACCGCCTCGCGCGTATAGGGAAGGAAGGCATTGACGTCCGAGGCCGCGAAAGTTTTGTCCTCCGCCACTCCGATCACCAACGGCGAGCCCTCGCGGGCGCAAAAAAGCTTGCCGGGCATATGGGTGGAGATCATGGCCAGGGCGTAGGTGCCCTCCAGGCGTCCCAGGGTGGCCACGAAGGCCTGCTCCACGTCGTTGAATTCGGCATAGGCCACCGCGAGCAATTGCACCACCACCTCGGTGTCCGTCTCGGAGACGAAGGTCACGCCCTGGCGGCGCAGTTCTTCCCGCAGTTCCATGTAGTTGGAGACGATGCCGTTGTGCACCAGGGTAAAGCTGGCGTCTTGGGAGGTATGGGGATGGGCGTTGACCTGGTCCACCTTGCCGTGGGTGGCCCAGCGGGTATGGGCGATGCCGGTTCTGCCGGCCATTTTGGTGAGGTGTTCCTTTTGGTTGACCTCTTCCACACCCCCGGTGTTCTTGCGCACCGCGAGTTCCTTATCGTCAATCACGCCGAGGCCGCAGGAGTCGTAGCCCCGGTACTCCAAGTTCCTGATGGACTCGTAGAGCACCTGCACGATGTCCTGCCGTCCCGTGACCGCGCTGATTCCGCACATGGTTCACCTACATGATGGATCGTAGTGTCACCAGGTCCTGCACCACCTCTCCGGCCCTGATGCAGGTGCCGGACGCCAGCACCTGCCGCGCGCCGATGCGCACGTCGTCGCCGATGAAAGCGCCAACCTTGTCCATACCGGTGGAGAGCCTGCCCTCCGCCGTTTCCATTTCGATAACGGGTTGGGAGCTGTCGAAGTTGACCGTGGTCACCCCCGTGCCCAAGTGTACCCGCTCGCCGATCACGCTGTCGCCGATATACGAGAGCCTTCCCAGCACCGAGCTGCCGAACAGCACGCAGTTCTTCAACTCGGTGCCGTAGCCGACCACCGAATGCGGCCCCAGGGCGGAGTACTCGCGGATCAGGGTGTTGTTGCCGATGTAGCTCCCCCTGCCGATGTAACACGGCCCCTTCAACACGGAACCGGAGGCGATCACCACGTCCTCCTCGATGTGCACCGGGCCTTCGATCTGCACGAAGCCTTCCAGCTTCACACTTTGATGGATTTCCGCGTTTTTCCAGAGGCCCATCATGATCCGGTTGGCTTCCAGAATGTCCCAGGGACGCCGCACGTCTATCCAGCCCCCGTCCCAGATGGCGCCGCTGAGGGCTCCCTCACCGATCATGTGCTGGTAACAGCGCTCGATGTCGTCGTCATGCTGCTCCAGCAGTTGGAAGAACGAACGGGGCAGGATAAAGATTCCGGCGAACACGTAGTTGGACAGATGCGGATCGGCCGGCTTTTCCACCAGTTCCACGATTTTCATGTCCTGATTGAGGTACACGTTGCCGAATTCGCTGGAGGAAGCAGGCAGGGAAAGCGCGGCGGCGGCGCCGCCCGACTCCACATATTGCGCCGTCAGCCGCTCGAAGACCGGCCCGGTGGCCAGCACGTCCCCATAGACCAGCAGAAATTCCTCGTCCCCCAGCGCCGATTCACAGCGCCGCACGGCCGCGCCGATCCCGTCAACGGACTCCTGCACCACGTAATCTATGGACAGGCCCAGCTCATGGCCATGGCCGAAGTAGGACTGGATGCTGTCCCGCTGGTGGTTCACCACGATCAGGATATCGTTGATGCCGGCCGCCTGCAGGGCCAGGGCCATCACCTCGAGGATGGGCTTGCCCGCCACCCGGATCATGGGCTTGGCCCGGGTTTCCGTGAAGGGCTGAAGTCTTTCCGCGGGCGACGCGGCGAGAATGACTGCTTTCATAATGATGTTTTCTTGGCGAATTCCTGCGCAGCGCCTGTGTTCCGGGCGCCACATGCGGTGTGGCGAATTGTACCATTCAGCGGCCGGCGGCCCCTGTCTTCTCCAGCATGAGCGCCACCACCTGTTCCAGGGACAGAGTGGAGGTGTCAACCACCTCGGCGTCGTCCGCGGGCTTGAGGGGCGCCACGTCCCTGGTTTCGTCCCGCTGGTCCCTCTCCCGCAGGGCCGCCTGCACCGCCTCCCTGGTCAGGGTGGGGTCTTCGGCCTGCTTTTCCCTGAACCGTCTTTCCGCCCGCACCTCCTCGCCGGCGGTGAGGAAAAACTTGTGCGTGGCGGAGGGAAAGACCACGGTGCCAATGTCCCGGCCTTCAAGAATCACGCCAGGATAACTCCCTTCCTCCTCGATCCGCCGCACCGTATCCCGCTGCACCTGGTCTGCCCGTGCGCGGACTTCGGGGAAGACGCTGATCAGCGAGGCGGCGCGGGAAATCTCCTCCGTGTGCAGGGCCCCGGAGACGGATGCGCCGTTAACCCACAGGCCGCCCGCGCCGTCAATGCGCAGGGCAAAATCTTCCAGCAGGGTTAAATCCGGCGGCTGGGCCGGGTCTGCCCGCGGCGCCTGGCTTTCCTTCGTCTGGGCCATATGCCAAGCCATGGCCCGGTATATCATGCCGGAGGAAAGGAAGTAGTAACCCAGGCTTTCGGCCAACCGGCGGGATACGGTGGTCTTGCCCACGCCGCCGGGCCCGTCTATGGCGATCAGGTTTATGGACATCGCCGCACAGGCGTCACGCAATGTTTCACGTGAAACATCCCCTTCGAGTTCAAGCTCTCCCCGGCGGGGCGGGGCCGGCCCCGCGCAAGGGCCGTCATGAACCTGTTGTTTAAATGATCCGCCGAAGCTTATCCAGCAAAACTTGATGCATTTTCACTGCAAAGGCCCACGGTGTGGGGTTCCGCGGCCCATTGGGGGCCTTGACATCCTGCCTTGGATTCCCCTATTGCATGAGGGTGCCGCGGGCGTAGCTCAGTTGGTAGAGCATCAGCTTCCCAAGCTGAGGGCCACGGGTTCGAGTCCCGTCGCCCGCTCGCCCGGCAGACAGGCAGCCACGGTTTGCAACAGGGATTGTTCGCGAGCAGGATGCTGTTTAAATGATCAACATCGCCATATTGTCGGCCAAGGGCGGCACCGGAAAGACCACCCTGGCCATCGCCCTGGCCCACCAGTACGCCGTCGCCAATCCCAACCGGGAAATCGTCCTCGTTGATGCGGACAACCAGGGCAACGTAGGGCTGTCCTTGGACCTGAAGGCCGAAAACACCCTGGGCGCCTATCTGTTCAAGGCCACCGACATCCTGGACGTCATTCAGTACAAGCCTTCCGCTCCGTTCTACGTGGTGGATTCGGGGCGCATGCACCTGTACGAGGCGGAAAAGCTCATCCACCAACAGGAGGCTCCCGTCGGTTATTTCCGGGAGCGGCTGCTGCACGAGTTCAACTCAAACTCCATGCTGATCTGGGACCTGCCCCCGACCCTGTCCATCATCAACGACAACGTGCTCAACATCGCCGACTTCGTCGTCATCCCCACCCACACGGATTATCTTTCCTTGACGGGCATCGGCAATCTGCTCTCCTATCTGGAGCATTTCCGCAAGGAACACCCGATAAAATGCCGGCTGCTGGGCATTGCCATCACCCTGCACCGGGAGCACGTCACCCAGAACCGCGTCAACCGGGAGTCCCTGGAGGCGGCCTTCCCGGAATTGATGTTCCAGACGGTGATTCCCCTCTCCACGGCCATTGCCACCACCGCGCAGAACCACCTCACCCCCCTCGAAGCGCAGGAGCCGAGGGCGAGGCGGGCTTATAAGAGCCTGGTGCGCGAAATTCATCAACGCATGCTTAATTTCCAGGAGGAACATGGCTAAACGGATTCTTTCAGCCGATTCGGCATTGATGCCCGGCGCCCAGCCGGCCCTGGCGTCTTCCGTGCGCACGGAGCAGCGCGGAGATTTTCTCAAGACCCTCGAGAAGCACTGGCAGGACACGCTTTCTTCCGAAGAACGAAGCCCCCTGTTCGACTGGGAAGACCAGCGGGCCATGCGGGAGGAAATTGACTTCGTCAACAGCGCCCAGGCCACCCTGGATGAGGCGGCGGTGAAGCTCGCTCCATCCCTGTTGCGCATCGTGCTGACGGTGAAGGCAAATATTGCCTCCCCCGCCGACCAGCGGGCGTTCCTGGCCGAGCATCTGAAGCTGGATTTCCGGCGCATCTCAGAGCTGTGCATCGTGGCCGATTCCTACGGCCTGCTGGACGAGGATTACCGCCGCAAGGGAGAGCGGGAAATCAGCAAGTACGGCTGGAGCAACGCCCTCAAACTGGCCTACGTGCGCGACCCTTACGACCGCCGGGACATCTGGGAGCGGGCCTGCAACGGCCGCCCAGCCGCCGGCTACCGGGCGGTGCTGGAAGAAATGCGGCGCTTCCGGGGGCGCAAGCTGATCGGCCCACCCGCGGGAAGGGAAGAGCTGGAGGCGCGGCTGGGCGCGGCGCGGAAACTGTTTTCCCATTTCAGCGGCGCGGCGAATCAGCTTTCCTCCAGGGACGGCCTGCGCCAGGCGCTGACCGGGCTGGACGAATTGCAAAAAGAGCTCAACCTGCTCAAGCGGGCGCTCAGGGAGCGTTTCGAAACCGTGGAGGTGGAGGAGTTGGCGGCCAGCGCCTGAATGAAAAAAGGGGCGCGCCGCTCAGGCTTCGCCGGTCAGGTTGCGGTAGGCGGTCATCAGGCCGCGGAAGTTTTCCTCGCTGCCGCCGGCATCCGGGTGGTTTTTCTTGGCCAGCGCGTAGAAGGCCTTGCGGATCGCCCCCTTGTCGGAGGTGGGGGCGATCCCCAGCAGCTTGAAGTCGGCGGCGTTGCCGGGCTCGCCGCGGGCGCTCAGGTCAATGATCCGCCCTCCAAAGATGCGCTTCCAGGCTTCCCAGTCCCTCCGGAAGGCCTGCCCCTCCTCTTCCACGGCGGGCTTGGGACCTTCCTCGGGGGGTACGCCGCCGTGGCGGCGGATTTTCTCCAGATGTTCCTGGAGCTTGCGCCGGTTCTGTTGTTTGACCCGGCCGTCGAGATTCTTGTCGCCCATGGACATGCCGCCGCGAAGCAGGAAAGCCACCACCCAGCGCACGCGACAGGCGGCGGGGCGGGTTGATATTATATTATAGGATTCATATCATTGTGGAAATCCCGTGGCGTGTCCGCCCGCGGGACTGTCAAATCCACGCAGCGAGCAAAGGAAGCATCATGGAAGACCTGAGAGTGAAAATCGAGGAACTCAAGGGCAGGCAGGAAGCCATCGAAGGGTATCTTTGACATTCCCGTCAAACGCGACCTCCTGGGAAAACTGGAGGCTCAGTCCGGCAAGGAGGATTTCTGGACACGCCCCGTCCCCGAACGCACGGTGGTGCTGAAAGACATCCGCCGCCTGGGCGCATTGATCGGGGATTGGCAAAATTTCCAAAAGGAACTGGAGGAACTGGAAACGGGGCTGAGCCTGATCCAGGAGGAAAACGACCCGGAGTTGCAGGAAGAGCTCCAGGCCCTCAGCGCAAGTCTGGAGCAGCGGCTGGGCGCGCTGGAGGTGAAGAACCTGCTGGGCGGCGAGCAGGATTCCAACAGCGCCATCCTCCACGTCCATTCGGGAGCCGGCGGCACGGAAGCCACGGACTGGTGCCAGATGCTGCACCGTATGTACCAGCGCTGGTCTGAAAGCCACGGCTACAAGGTGGCCACCCTGGATTTCCAGCCGGGAGAGGAAGTGGGGATTAAGTCGGTCACGATGTCCGTGGCCGGGGACTTCGCTTACGGCAACCTGAAGACCGAGGTGGGCGTGCACCGGCTGGTGCGCATTTCCCCCTTCGACCAGGCGCGGCGCCGCCACACTTCCTTCGCTTCGGTGTTCGTCTATCCGGACGTGGACGACGACATCACCATCGAGATCAACGAGGCCGACCTGCAGGTGGACACCTACCGGGCCCAGGGCGCCGGGGGTCAGCACATCAACACCACCGATTCCGCCGTGCGCATCACCCACGTTCCCAGCGGAATCGTGGTGCAGTGTCAGAACGAGCGTTCCCAGCACAAGAACCGGGCCACGGCCATGCGGGTGCTGCGGGCGCGCCTTTACGAGCGGGAGTTGAAGGAGCGGGAGGTGGAGAAGGAAAAGATGCACGCCCAGAAGCAGCAGATTGCCTGGGGCAGCCAGATTCGCAGCTACGTGCTGCATCCCTACCAGATGGTGAAGGACCACCGCACCGATACCGAAACCGGCAACGCCCAGAAAGTGCTGGACGGCGACCTGGACGAGTTTATCGAACAGGCGCTGCTGAAAAAAGTCGTCTAAGACAATTCGCCCCATGGCCAGACACGACATCAGCCAGGCCCGCTCCCTTTCCGGGGAAGCCAACCTTCCCGCCGCGGATGCGGCGCACAGGCTGGTCTATCTGGAAACCCTGGGCTGCGCCAAGAACCGGGTGGACTCGGAGATCATGCTGGCCGCCCTGCGGCGGAGCGGCTACGGCATTACCGAAGACCCGGAAGCGGCGCAGGTGATCATCGTCAATACCTGCGCCTTCCTGACCTCGGCCACGGAGGAGTCCATCGAACGCATCCTGGCCCTGAGCGACCTGAAGCATTCCGGCAGTTGCGAGAAGCTGGTGTGCGCCGGATGCCTGAGCGAGCGCTACCGCGAGAGCCTGCTGGAAGAAATCGGCGAGCTGGACGGCCTGCTGGGTTCCAGCGGCTTTCAGGAGATTCCGCTGCTGCTGGACGATCTGTACAGCGGCCGCGCCGGCGGGCGGGTGCACCTGACCCGCAAGCCCCACTACGCCCACTACGAGGATCAGGAGCGCGTTCAGACCACCCCCGCCCACTACGTGTACGTGAAAATCGCCGAAGGCTGCTCCAACATGTGCAGCTTCTGCAACATTCCCTTCCTGCGTGGTTATTTCAGCAGCCGCGCCATGGAGTCCATCGTGGACGAGGTGCGGAATCACGTGGCGCGGGGCGTCCGGGAGATCAACCTCATTTCCCAGGACACCTCCTCCTATGGCGTGGAGCGGGCAGACGGCGCCACCCTGGAAAAGCTGCTGCGGCGCATGGACGAGGTGGAAGGCGAATTCTGGCTGCGGCTGTTCTATGCCTACCCCAACACCTTCGACGAGGGGGTGATGGCCGCCTTCGCGCATAGCGCGCACATCGTCCCCTACATTGACATGCCCTTCCAGCACATCAGCGACGGCGTGTTGAAGGACATGAACCGCCGAATCAACGAAGCCGAAATCCGCCGAAAGCTGGATGCCCTGCGGCGGAACATTCCCGGCCTGGCCCTGCGCACCACCCTGATCACGGGTTTTCCCACCGAATCCGAGGCCGATTTCGCCCGCTTGCAGGCATTTGTGGAAGAAGGGTGGTTCGACCATGTGGGGGTGTTCGCCTATTCCCACGAAGACAACATCGCCGCGAGCAAGTTCGGCGACCCCGTTCCCAACGCGGAAAAGCGCCGGCGGCGCAAGGCCCTGCTCGAATCCCAGCAGCGGGTGGCCGCGGCCCGCAATGCCGCGCGGGTGGGCAGCACCCTATCCGTGCTGGTGGAAGGTTACAGCGGGGAGACGGAGTTGTTGTTGCAGGGCCGCGCGGCCTTCCAGGCCCCGGAGGTGGACGGCGTGGTGCACATCAACGAGGGCCAGGCCACCGCCGGCGCTTTTCATCAGGTGGAAATCACCGAGTCCCACGTGTACGATCTTGTCGGGAGAATCGTTCCCCCCAAAGACTGCGCGCCCACAAACATCGCGCCCGGGAAAGAGCCATAACCCTGATATTTCATGATGATCAAAATATATCTAATCCTGCTTAGTGAATTTGCAGCGTGATTCTGCGATGGGGGCTTTGCCCACACACCCCCACCAGAGGCCATTGGCCCCTGCACCCCGATAAATTGCGGGAGTTGGCCCAGCGGCCGATTCCCGCCTGTTAGGGGGGTTCGGGGGGGCTTGCTCCCCCGAATTATTGTTCATGAAATTGTCCAGGTAAACGAGGAAGAAATGTCCGGCCACAGCAAATGGAGCAGCATCAAGCACAAAAAGGCCGCCGCGGACGCGAAGCGCGGCAAGGCCTTCACCAAGCTGATCCGCGAGATCACCGTGGCCGCCAAGCAGGGCGGGGGCGACCCGGAGGCCAACCCGCGCCTGCGCAGCGCCATGCAAACGGCCCGCGGCCAGAACATGCCCACGGACACCATCAACCGCGCGATCAAAAAGGGAGCGGGGGGCAATGACGGGGTGGACTACGAGGAGGTGATCTACGAAGGCTTCGGCCCCTCCAGCGTGGCCGTGGTGATCCTGGCGCTCACGGACAACCGCAACCGCACCGTCGCTTCCATCCGCACCGCCTTCAGCAAGTTCAACGGCAACCTGGGCGCCTCCAATTCCGTGCTGCACATGTTCGACCGCAAGGGCACGATCGCCGTGCCCAAGTCCAGCATTGACGAGGACTCCCTCACCGACCTGATCCTGGAGGCGGGCGCGGAAGACCTCGAGGCGGGCGACGAGGACTACCTCATCATCTCTTCCGTGGAGGACTTCGAGGCGGTGAAGCGCGCCCTGGAAGAAAAGGGCCTGGAAATCAAGGAGGCGGAACTGGCCCAACTGCCCCAATCCAAAACGGTCATCAGCAACAGGGAAGATGCGGAGAAGGTAATCAACTTTCTGGAAACTCTGGAAGAGGATGATGACGTGCAAAAGGTCTTCTCGAATTTCGATATTGACGACGGCGTGGCGGCGGAGCTGGCCCGGGCATGATGATCCTGGGGATAGACCCCGGCAGCCGCCTCACCGGCTGGGGGCTGCTGGAGCATCGCAACAACCGTTCCGCCTACCTGGCCAGCGGAACCTTCCGGCTGGGCGGTGAAAAACCCCTGGCGGAACGCCTGCTCAGGCTCGCCGAGGGCCTGGAGGAATTGCTGGCGCGCCACCGGCCGCAAGCCTGCGCCATCGAGCAGATTTTCAGCGCCAGGAACGTCCGCTCCGCCCTGGTGCTGGGCCACGCCCGGGGCGTCATTCTCTGCGCCATGGCCCGGGAGGGGGTGGCCCTGCACGAATACAGCCCCACCCAGGTCAAGCAGGCCATCGTGGGGGGTGGGCACGCCAGCAAGTCCCAGATTCAGTTGATGGTGGGCGCCCTGCTGGCGCGCAAGGGAGACTTTCAGGAGGACGAGGCCGACGCCCTGGCCGTGGCCCTGACCCACGCGGCCGCCTCCAACCTCGCGGCGAGGCTGGCATGATCGGATATCTGGAAGGCGAACTGGTGACCGTGCTGGGGGACAGCGTGCTGCTGCGCACCTCCGGCGGGGTGGGCTACCAGGTGTACCTGCCCATGTCCCGCCTGGCCGGCCAAGTGAATTCCGGCGCGGAGGTGAAGTACTACGTGTCCACCGTGGTGCGGGAGAGCGAGCTTTCCCTTTACGGCTTCGAAGACCTGTCGGGCAAGCTGCTGTTCGAGTCGTTGACCGGGGTATCGGGCATCGGCCCCAAGGCCGCCATGGCCATGCTCTCCGCCTTTTCGCCGCGGGAGGTGGCCGACGCCATCGTGCGCGAGGACGTGGCCCTGCTGTCCACCGTGCCGGGCATCGGGCGGAAAACCGCCTCGCGCCTGTGCGTGGAATTGAGCGACCGGCTGGGCGCCGAGGCCCTGACCGCGGACGCCGCGCCGGGCTCCCGCAGCGAGCTGATCTCGGCCTTGACAAACCTGGGGTTTCCGGAAAAGGATGTTCTCATCACCATCCAGAAACTTCCGGCGGATGCGCCTTCCTTCTCTGAACAGCTCAAGCAGGCCCTGGCGCTGCTTGGAAAGAACTAACACCCTCCGCGGAAAGGACTCCCCGTGAACCTGAACAAAGTGATGCTGATCGGCCGGCTGGGCCGGGATCCTGAAATCCGTTACACCAATTCGGGCAGCGCGGTCGCAAATTTTTCCCTGGCCACCACCGATACCTGGAAGGACAAAGGCGGCCAGCGCCAGGAGCGCACCGAGTGGCACAACATCGTGGCCTGGGGCCGGCTGGCGGACTTCTCCCAGAACTACCTGAAGAAGGGCAAGCTGATCTACGTGGAGGGGCGGCTGCAAACCAGGGACTGGACGGACAACCAGAACGTCAAGCACTGGAAGACCGAAACCGTGGCCAATACCATCAATTTCATGGAAAAACTGGGCGAAGGCGAGGGCCGCGGCCAGGGCCAGGGCGCACCGCAGGGCGGGGAAACTCCCTACGAAGATCCGGGCCCGCAGGATCCCGGTCCACCTCCGGAGCAGGGCGGCGAGGGCGGCGCTTACGTGGAAGACGACATTCCGTTCTAGATTTTGTGTTGGCGTACGGTATTGGCGATCGCAGCCGGCGACAGCTAATTCCGCATTCCTGAGAAACGAGCGTAGCGAGTGTCTCGAAGGGCGCGGCGTCGCGAATCATTTTCTTAGACACGGACTAGTACGCTGAATTAAAACCACAATCCCGCAAGCCAGCCATGTTTCCGATCGAGGAAATCGAAAAGATCGCCGCCCTGGCGAGCCTGGAACTCACGGACGAGGAAAAGACCACCCTCGCCCGCCAGTTCGAAGATATCCTGAATTATTTCAAAGTGATTGACGCGGCGCCGCTGTCCGAGGGAGAGATCGCGGACGGTGGCGGCGAGGGCCCCCTGTTCCGCGAGGACAAGGCCGTGGACTCCGGCGTTTCCCCCCAGGAATTCAGCGACCATCTGGAAGACGGCCACTTCAAGGTGCCCAAGGTGATCGAGTAGGTTTCCGCCCCCCTGTGGAATTACGGCACTCCGGAGCCCACATCGGCCGCTCCGGCCTCCGCCTAAACATCCAGGTTCTTCACCTTGAGGGCGTTGGCCTCGATGAATTGGCGGCGGGGTTCCACATGGTCGCCCATCAGCACCGTGAAAATCTGGTCGGCCTCCACCGCGTCGTCCACCACCACCTTCAGCAGGCTGCGCGCCTCGGGATCCATGGTGGTTTCCCAGAGCTGGTTCGGGTTCATTTCCCCCAGCCCCTTGTAGCGCTGGATGTCGGCGCCCTTGCGCCCGAATTTGAGCAGGAAGCCGTAGAGGTCCTCCCATTGGGCGATTTCCTCCTCGGTGCCGTTGTCGTCGCTGACCTGCATTCCCTCGGTGCCAATGAATTTCTTCAGGGTCTCGTACTGCCCCTGCAGGGCGTTGTATTCGTGCACGTCAAGGCTTTCCAGGGTGGAGCTTGAAATCCGCATCTCCTCTCCGCCGATCTGGATTTCCAGGTTGTCCACCTGCTCCCCGGGCCGGAAGACCAGGGAAAAGTCCTCGTTCTTTTTCTTCAGTTCCGAGAGGCGGGAAATGATGATCTCCGCCCCTTCCCCGGTGAGCTCGATGCCGTTGCGGAGCAGCACGTCCACCAGCTGCTTGAGGGAGATGCTGGAGGAAATTTTCTCGTAGGCCTCGTAGAACTCCCGCAGGCTCTGGGAGAGGGCCAGCATTTGCTCGCCTTTGACGGCCGGGCCGCCGTTGCGCTTCAGGGACAGCTTGGAGGCGGACCATTCCAGCAGCTTCTCGTTCATCTCCCGCTCGTCCTTGACGTAGAACTCCTGTTTGCTGCGCTTGACCTTGAACAGGGGCGGCTGGGCGATGTAGAGGTATCCCGATTCGATCAGCTCCGGCATCTGCCGGTAGAAAAAGGTCAGCAGGAGGGTGCGGATGTGGCTGCCGTCCACGTCCGCATCGGTCATAAGAATGACCTTGTGATAACGGAGCTTGGCCAGGTTGAAATCGTCCTTGCCGATGCCCGTGCCCATGGCGGTGATGAGCGTCTTGATCTCTTCGCTGGCCAGCATTTTGTCGAAACGGGCCTTTTCCACGTTCAGGATTTTGCCCTTGAGGGGCAGAATAGCCTGATTCTTCCGCTCCCGCCCCTGCTTGGCGGAACCGCCGGCGGAATCCCCCTCCACCAGATACAGCTCGCTCAGGGCCGGGTCGCGCTCCTGGCAGTCGGCCAGCTTGCCCGGCAGGGTGCTGAACTCCAGCGCCGACTTGCGGCGGGTCAGCTCGCGGGCCTTGCGCGCGGCCAGGCGGGCCCGCTGGGCGTCCACGGCTTTTTCCACGATTTTCCTGGCAACCTGAGGATGTTCCTCCATGAAGGTGGACAGGGACTGGCCCATGATGGTCTCCACGATTCCCTTCACCTCGGTGTTGGTGAGCTTGATCTTTTTCTGAGACTCGAACTGGGGATTGGGATGCTTGACGTTGATCACCAGGCTCAGCCCTTCCCGCACGTCCTCCCCTGACAGGTTCTCCTTGAGGTCCCTGAACATGTTGTTCGAAGCGCCGTAGGAATTAATGGTGCGGGTCAGGGCGGTGCGGAAGCCGGAGATGTGGGTGCCCCCTTCGACGGTGTTGATGTTGTTGACGAAGGTGTAGACCAGCTCGTTGTACGAGTCGTTGTATTGCAGGGCGACCTCCACCTCGACTCCGTTCTCCGAGCCGGAGACGTAAATCGGCTTGTCGTGCAGGGTGGTCTTGTTCTTGTTGAGAAACTCGATGAACGAGACGATCCCGCCGTCGTACTTGAACTCGTGGGACTTCTCCGTCCGCTCGTCCCGGATGGCGATGCGGATGCCGCGGTTCAAAAACGCCAGCTCCCGCAGGCGCTGGGAGAGCAGGTCGAAATTGAAGTCCACCTCCTCGAAAATCGAGGTGTCCGGCGCGAAGGAAGTCTTGGTGCCCGTGCGCTCGGTGGGCTCGAGCTGTTCCAGTTTGGAGGTGGTCTTGCCCTGGGAGAAGGTCTGCCGCCACAAAAAGCCGTCGCGCTTGATTTCCAGTTGCAGCTTTTCCGAGAGCGCATTGACCACCGAGGCGCCCACGCCGTTCAGGCCGCTGGAAACCTTGTAGCTGTTCTTGTTGAACTTGCCGCCGGCATGCAGCTGGGTCATCACCAGTTCCGAGGCCGGCAGGCCGGAGTCCTTGTGTATTTCCACCGGGATACCGCGCCCGTTGTCCTGGATGGTGATGCTGCGGTCGCGGTGAATGACGACGGAAATTTCCGTGCAGTACCCCACCAGGGCTTCGTCAATGCTGTTGTCCACGATTTCGAACACCAGATGGTGCAGCGCACTGCTGTCCACCCCGCCGATATACATCCCCGGCCGCAGCCTGACGGCTTCCATGCCCTCCAGCGCGGTAATGTCCTCCGCGGAATAGTCTTCCCGCCTGCCATCCGCCATGTCGCGATTCTCCCGGATTTACACGATTTGCCCCGCCCGAATCTCCATGATCCGCGGATCGGGATACTCGTGGGCTTCTCTCGGTTCAGTGGACGTGATGAAAATCTGATTCGGCACCTGGAACAGGTAGGCTCTCAGATTGGTCCGCACCGTCTCGTCCAACTCGGAAAAAAGATCATCAAGGATGAGCACCGGATGAAACTGCATCCGCTCTGTCATCACCAGATTGATCGCCAGCTTCAATGCCAGCAGGGAGATGCGGTACTCCCCTTGTGAAAAAAACTCGTCGCCATGGCCCTCGGCAAGGGTGAGGTGAAAATCGTCCCTGTGCGGACCATGAAGGGCGTGCCCGGCCTGGAATTCCTGATACGCGGCTTTCTCCAACAATTTCAGGCACGCCGCGGGCTCTCCGGCGATGGAGGGGCGGTATTCCAGCAACAGCCGCGCCTGGCGCCCGGAAACCCGGGCATACAATTCCGGCAGGACGGCGTTGATTCGTTCAACCATTTCCTGCCGCTTTTTCACTATATCACAGCCCTTTTCCACAAACAAAACATTCCAGTCCAAAAGACTCGATTTTGCTCCGGTTTTCAGCAGCCGGTTCTTCTGCGCATGCACGGATCGAAACTCACGAATTTCGTGCAGAAACATGCTGTCAAAAAACGACAGAAAGCGATTGAAGAATGCCCGCCGTTCGCCGGCGATATGCCGGAAAAAATGGAGGCTGTCCGGATTGAAGACGATGGCATAAAAGCTTGTTATGTATTCGGATAGCTTTCTGATTGGAAATTCATCCAGCCAAACTTTGCGGCCTTTGCCCGATATTTCAATTCTGGCTTTATGGGAAATTCCGCCCCTGGCGATAGTGGCCTGAATCTGGCTGATAGGTTGGCCGAATTGAATTAATTTTTTGGGGCGATGTGTGCGGAAGGAGTCGAGGTGGCTGAGAAAATAAATACCCTCGGCCAGGTTGGATTTTCCCTGGCCGTTATTTCCGATGAAAATATTAATCTTATCGGAGAAATCTATAAGCAATTCATCGTAATTGCGGAAACTTGTAAACGCGAATTCGCGAATTACCATTCAATTCTTAGTGGCATGACTACGGACAGGAACGAGGCGTCATCGGGCATCCGGATCAGGCAGGGATTCAGCGCGCCCTTCAATTCCAGCGCCACGTTTTCCCCCTGGCCGGCCACGGCCAGCACGTCCAGCAGGTACCTCGCATTGAAGCCGATCTGCAGGGCCTCGCCCTGGTACTCGATGTCGAGTTGATTGTGGGCCTCGCCGTTTTCCGCCTTTTCACTCTCCACCTTCATGGAGTTAGATTCCAGGGAAAGCTTGACGGGCTTGATCTTCTCGTTGCTCATCAGGGACATGATCTTGAGTGCGTTAATCATCCGCTCGCGGTTGATCATGATCTGCTTGTCGTTGTCCTTGGGGATGACCTGATCCACGTTGGGAAACTTGCCCTCGATCAGGCGCGTGTTGAGCACGACGGTATCCGTGGCCAACTTGAGGCTTCGGTCGTCGAAGGCCACCTCCACTTGCCCCTCCATTTTTTCCAGCACCTTTTGCATTTCCACCAGGGACTTGCGGGGAATAATGATTTCCGGCGGCTCGTCCAGCGCCACCGCCTCCACGGTATTTTCCACCTGCGCCAGGCGGTGGCCATCGGTGGCGGTCCACTTGGCGTGGGCGCCGTCACTGAAACTGAGGCACACCCCCATCAGGTTCTTGCGCGCCTCATTGGTTTGTGCGGCAAAAAGGGTCAGGTCAATGCACTTTTTCAATTCCGCCCCGAGAATTTTAAACTTGTTGGGCAGATCCACCGCTTCCATCTGCGGGTACAAACCCACCTCCACCGAAGGCAGCCGCAGCCTCGCCTCCCCTCCCGACAGGGTGACCCAAAGCTGGTCGTCGGACTCGATCAGAATGTCCTCGCTCAGGAATTCCCGGCACACTTCCAGCACCATTTTAGCGCTGATGCACACGCTGCCTGCCTCGCTGACCTGGGCTGGAAAGTTCCCCTGAATGGACAACTCATAGTCCGTGGCGGCGAACTGCGCCTGGTTCTGTGCCCCTTCCTCTATGGTAAGCAGGAAATTGGAAAGAATCGGCTTGCTGGTGCTCTTGTCGGTGATGGGGGTGATGATTTGCAGCGCGTCAATCAACGTCTCTTTTTTAATTGTAAGTTTCATTTTATATATCGTAGTAGGGTGTTGGGTGAATTGTCGGAATGTCGGTGATGTCTATGAATTCATTCCTGAATTCAGTCCGAATTCCAGAAAGTAACTTGTTGACATCCTGTCTATATCTTCCCTTCTTCCCTGGAGGCTTCCCGGCTGTCTTGGCGGCTTATCCGGCAGGGAGAGTTGCTTGCCTAATACGTACCCGTTTCTACCAGATTACGGCGCGCTTGGCATCATAAACCGCCAATATCGCTGATTTTACAAGCTATGTTTTTTCCACAAACTGTCGAAACTTCGTGTGCCGCCGGATCAAATCACGGCAGACGGTCCTGCTCCCGAACCCCCGCCCTGTATATCCGCCAGCAGCCCGTTCACAGCCCGCCGGTAATGTGGATCCGCTGCCAGCTCCCTCTCGATTTTCCGCATCGCGTGAAGGATCGTCGAGTGAGAGCGCCCGCCCAACGCCGCCCCGATTTCCGGATAGGAAAGGGCGCCCGCTTCGCGCAGCAGATACACCGCGACTCCTCTTGCGCGGGCAATGCGCGCCGTGCGCTCGCGGGAGCGCAGGGTCTTCATGGTGATTCCGAAATGGTCACAGACCCGGCCCAGCACCAGGTCCCCCGCCACGGGCAGCCCGGGTGATGCAAGTGGTTCGGGATCGAACAGGGGCTCCGCCACCTTGTTCACGAAGTCCGGCGTGATCGGCTCCGCCAGCATGGAGGCGTATGCCGCCAGCCGCACCAGCGCCCCTTCCAGCCGCCGGAAGCCCGTTGAAATGCGGCGCACCAGCAGTTGGGCCGCCTCGGCGGAAAGGGGAACGCCCTCGGCCCGGGCTTTCATCTTCAGCATGCCCAGCCGCAACTCCTGCTCCGGCTCCCCCAGTTCCGTGGCCAGGCCCGCCTCGAGCCGCGAGAGCAGGGTGGGGTTGAGCCCCTCCAGAGCCGCCGGAAAGCGGTTACTGCCGAAGACGAGCTGGCCCCCCGCGGACTGCACGGCATCGAAGGTGTGCAGCAACTCCTCCTGGGCCTTGACCGATACCAGCAGGAATTCCACGTCGTCCAGCAACAGCATGTCCACCGTGCGGTACCTGTTCCGCAGGGCCTTCATCCTCTTCTGCCGGATGCCGTCCACCACCTCATTGGTGAATTCCTCCGCCGTGCGGTAGATCACCCGCGGCTGCGGGGAACGGCGCTTCGCTTCATGGGCGATGGCCCGCAGCAGATGGGTCTTGCCCAGCCCGACCCCCGCCACGATGAACAAGGGGTTTCGCCGCCCGCCGGGGTGGGCGGCCACTTCCCTGGCCAATTTCAAGGCCAGCCGGTTCGAAGGCCCTTCCACGAAGGTGTCGAAGGAGAAGCGCGCATCCGCCGTTTCCGGCCGGGAAACCCCGCCTGCCATCATGTCCCCGTTCGCCTCCGGCTCCTGCGCGGCCGCCACGTTTCCGGCGGGCACGGCTTCTCCGGCGGCCGCCGTGGCTCCCCCGCCTCTTCCCCGGCCCGGCCCGGCCTTTCCAATGCGCAACTCCAGTTGAAAATCCTCTTCGAAGCGGGTTTGCCCGAACGACTCGGCAAGGCATTGCCTCAGCAGCGGCGCGAACTGATGGCCGATGCGGTTCTTGAAGAACGGATTGGGGATACCCGACAGGACGGCTTTTTCGGGACTGATGGAAGTCAGCTCAAGGGCGGGCAGCCAGGCAGCAGCGTCCTCCTGGTTCAGGCGATGCTGGATGATCTCCTTGCAATGCTTCCAGCGGTCGGCCAGGACGTCGGACATAAGGGGATGCCGGGTGGTCGTTGCGGGTTGGCGGCAACTCGAACGTTCTTCTCTTTTGTATCGAAACCGGCCCGGCCTGTCAGCACCTTTTTCCGGGGAAATGGACGTTTCAGGGAAAATGAAAGGCCGGTCTGCCTCCCCGCGGTGAAGGCCGCGGGCGGCGGGCCGCCGGCCAGGGCGGTGGCCCGCCCCGGGGCGGATTCCCGGCTACTGGGCTTCCGGATTGGAAAATATGATGCGGTTGCGGCTGGAAAACTGAATTTGCAGCTTCAGGCCTTTTTCCTTCAGGCCGGCGCGCACCATGCGGCGCAGGCGGGAGGCGTTCTCGGAGGAAAAAAGCTCCACCTCCATGTAGTTGACCGTGTTCTTGAGTTCGGAAAGTTGCTGGAAGTTTGGCGTGTTTTCGAGAAAATCGAGAATCACGTCCTTCTGATCGTCGTCGAAACCCTTGAACACCACCAGATAGGCCGTACCCCGGTCGCCCACCTGCTTGTAATAGTCCGCGATCTTGCCGATCGTCTCCTCGGCCGCCTGCCGGGCCGCCTTGGAGGCGGCGGTGGACAGCGCGCGCTCCCAGTCGTAGGGGCCCGCCTTGGCGCTCAGCAATTGCTTGGCCTCGGTCTGGGCGTCCGCTATCTGGCGGCCGGTGTTGGTGTCGTAGACGCTTACCCGGATGCTGGAATAGGCTGCGGAGAACATTCCGCCCTTGGGCCCTCGCTTGCCCGCCACGTTTTCCAGCCGCACGAATATGTCCGCCTTTTGGTCCAGGGCCATGGCGATCAGGTCGTCCACCGGGCGGTCCGTGCGGGTGGCCTTTTCAATCTGCCGGTACACCTTGGCCGTGGCCGCCTCGTTGAACACCCGAAAGCCGCTCCGGTTCAGTTGATCCCTCAGGGTTTGCAGGGCGGCGGTGGAGGCGCCGTGGTTGCGCGGCAGGGCGTGGCGGTTGCTGGTCTGGTAGATCACCATCACGCGCTTGTTGCCCATCTTCTTGTGAAGAATGCGCAGGGCCGACAGCCGGTCCTCCAGCATGGATTTGGACACATTGGCCTTGATCTTCACGCGATAGGCGGAATTGTCCCGCGTTCTGCCCTCGGACAGCACCACGTACCTGGTCACGAATCCCTGGCTGGAGGTGAGCACCTCGTCCTTGATGAGCTGGTAGTTCTGCAAGACCGATTTGGAATCCAGGATCAGCCCCACCCCCTGCTCCACGGCGTTGCGCTGCGCGTTGACCAGGGCCTGCTTGCGGGCGCTGGAAACGTTGCCGGCGAATATCGCGGCTTCGCCCGTGGCCTCCACGGAGACGGCCAGCGCGGCGGGCGCCAGGGCGAAGGACATCAGCAGCACGAGAGGAACAATCCGCTTCAGGTTCATATTTCGTTGCTCCAGTGGTTC
>CBDUSX010000001.1:0-30253 GCA_965369935.1 uncultured bacterium | reverse complement strand
GTTCCGTCCGAGAGTACGGGTCTGGCAACCGTATCCGGCGGTTGCGGACTCCGCGCACTCTGCTAGCGTCCGAAACGGCGCTTGCGTTGGTTGTAGGCGCGCAGGGCGCGCAGGAAGTCTATCTTACGGAAGGCCGGCCAGTTGGTATCGCAGAAGTAGAACTCCGAGTACGCGCTCTGCCAGAGCAGGAAGCCCGAGAGCCGCACCTCCCCGCTGGTGCGGATGATCAAATCCGGGTCGGGCACGTGGGAGGTGTACAGATACGGCTCGATGGCCGCGGGCGTGACCTCCCCGCAAATTTCCTCAACGCCCTTGCCTGCCCGGGCCTGTTCCCTGAGGTAGCTGCGCAGGGCGTCCACGATCTCCTCCCGTCCGCCATAGGCCACGCCGATGTTGAGCACGCGCCGCGTGTAGTGGCTGGTCGCCTGCTCCGCCTCCCGGATGGCCTGCTGCACGGGCTCGGGCAGCTCGTTGATCTTGCCCAGGGAACGGACACGCATTTGGTTGCGGTGAATGCGCGGATGGGTGACCAGTTCCAGGAATTTCCGCTGGAACAGCTCCATCAGCTCGCTCACCTCCTGGGGGTCGCGCTTGAAATTGTCCATGGAGAATATCCACACCGTCACCACGCGCACCTGTGCGTCCTCGCACCAGTTGAGCACGTCTTCCAGCTTGTCCGCGCCCCTCTCGTGTCCGCTGAGCACGCTGCCCAGTTGTTGCAGGCGGGCGAAGCGGCGGTTGCCGTCCATGATGATGCCGATGTGCTGGGGCTTCTGCCAGCCTTGCAGCTGGGACTCCAGATAGATTTGGTAGGCCGCGTAAAACGGCACCAGGCACAACTCGAGACACCAGGCACAGACCCGCCCAAGGGAATGGGTGATTTCCCCGATCCGGTGCCGAAAATCCTGAACGCTATGCGCCTGTTGACTCATCGCTGATCCGTCATGTGAACGAAGGGCGCGGAATCCGCGCTCCAATATATACAATTAACTGAAATCATTGATTCGATCAATGGGGAGATGCGCCCTGGGAGCGGTGCCGGGGCCGGGCGGACAAATCTACGGCCGGCGGAACGGCGCGAACGCAAAGGCCGGAAACCTGCCGGCAAAGCCCGGGCTTGTTTATACGCGCGCATACCCGCTGCCCTGGTTGTTGGAAACGCGGATCGGGCGAACGGTTCAAATTCCCAAGGAGGCTTGGGCGGCGCTCCCCGCCAACCCCTCAAGGAAGGTCTTCACCTGGCCCGGCAGCAGGGAGCGGCGGAACAGAAAGACAAAGGGACACCGCCCGGCCAGCGGCTGCAGGGACGGCACTCCCCGGCAGGCCACCACGTAGCCGGCAAGGCGGTTCTGTTCGATCAGCGCCAACCGGCGCTCCAGCGCTTCCCTGGCCGGATAGCGCAGGTATTCCAACATAATGTCCGGCCGCCCGTCGTCCGCCCGGAAGGAAAAGTCCGGGATCAGGTAGGCATTGCCCGGCAGGCTGACCACCTGCTCCGCGGGCGCCACCCGCCAGCCGCAGCCGAGCGCGTTGAACTCGTCCGCGAAGTGAAGCACCTCCTCGGGCACCCACTGGCCGCGATCCGGATAGTGGCTTTTCAGCAGGGGATGGGGGGCAAGCTCCAGCTCCGCCGCCGGCCCGCCGGGACGCGGCGTGAGGACGGCCCGCAGCCGCCACGGCAGATCCCAATGCAACAGCGCCGGCAGAAACTGGGCCAGGTTGAGGCCGTAGCGGGCGCCGGATTCCAGCAGGCTCAGCGGCCCGTCCAGCACCACCACCAGTTCCCCGTCCGTCCCGCGTTCCACCTGGAACAGCAGCCCGAAGAACTTCAGGTAGCCGAACAACTGCCGCAGCCGCTGAGGAGAAGGGCGCGGGCTGCGCAGGGTCAGCCGCTGGGCGCGCAGCAACTGCCCCTGCACCTGGGCCACATTGTAGCGGTAGATCAGCTGCACGGGGGAAATGGGGCGCAGTTCGGTCAGCAGCTGGTTCTCCGCCAGGTCCGCGTAGAGGCCGGATTCCACTTCCTGCACGGTCAGCCCCTGCCCCGCGGCCACGCGCTCCAGCAGCGCCCCGCGCCACTGGGCGATGCCGGTAGCGCCCTGGCGCCGCCAGGCTTCCGCCGCGCCGTCGAACAGCTCCCTGCGCAGGTGCCGGGGCTCCGCCGCGCCTCCCGCCTGGAAGGTGCAGCGATCCAGCAACAGCCTGGCCAGCCCCTGGGCCACGCGGGCCTCCACGCCGGGCGGCGCGAAATCCTTCAGGGCTTCCTCCAGCTCTCCTCTGCGCCGGCCCCGGCAGGCCGCGAACAGCTCCAGCAGCGCCGCGGCCCCGGCCTCCAGCCCGGGCGCGGCGGGATCGAGCAGACGGGGCAGCAGGCGGCCCTTGCGGCGGGTGGAGACGAGCAGATTACCGGTAAGCATCGTGCCTCCGTCTGCGCCTGCTGGTGCCTTCCTCCATGGTGTTGCGGGTCAGCACCTCGTAGAGCACCGCCTGCTTGCCCTGTTGCTTGCGCAGGATGCGTCCCAGCCGCTGCACGTGTTCCCTCACGCTGGCGTTTCCCGACAGGATGATGGCCACGCCCGCCGCGGGCACGTCCACGCCCTCGTTGAGCACCTTGGAGGTGACCAGGGCGGGCCAACTGCCGTCGCGGAAGTTGGCCAGGATTTCCCGCCGCTCGGGGACGCGGGTCTGGTGGGTGATCAGGGGCAGCAAAAACCGGGTGGAAATATCGTAGGCGGTGCGGTTGTCGTTGGTGAAGATCAGCACCCGCTGCCCGCGGTGCTCGTGCAGCAGCTTGGCGCAGAGGGCGAACTTTTCCTCCGCCGCGAAGGCGATCTGCTTCTGCAGGTAGTAGGCCGACAGCGCCTCCCGCCCTTCGGTTGAGCGGCAGGCGGCGAACACGAACTTCTGCCAGTCCCGCGGAGAGGCCAGGATCACCCCGGCGGCCCGGGCGAAGGAGAGGTAAGTCTCCCGCGCCGTCCCATAGGCTTGCTGCTCGGTGGGGCTCATTTGGGCGTAGAGGGTGCGCACCTCGTAGTCGGCCAGGTATTTCCCGGAAAGCTCCCCGATGGCCTTGCGGTACACCACCGGCCCGATCAGGCGGGTCAGCACGTGGTGGCGCATGTCCGGCCGCTCCAGGGTGGCGCTGAGCCCCAGCCGGTAGGGGGCGGTGAGCACCTCGCCGATGTGGGCATAGCCCTGGCCCGCCAGGTGGTGGCATTCGTCGAAGACCGCCAGCCCGAAGCGGTCCCCGAACTTCTCCGCATGGCGGTAGGCGGAGGCGTAGGTGCACACGGTGACGGGCTCCACCTGAAAGGAGCCACCGCCCACCACGCCGGGCTCCAGTCCCAGCTGCTGCTCCAGCACGGTGCACCATTGGGTGACCAACTCCAGGGTCGGAACGAGGATCAGGGTGCCCCGCTCCACGGCCCGCATCGCCATCAGGGCCACGCGGGTCTTGCCCGCGCCGGTGGGCAGTTCCACCTGCCCGCGCCTGCCGCGCTGCCACGCGGCCAGGGCCTCCGCCTGAAAAGGGTAGGGCGGGTCGGCGGGGCCCCGCGGGGCCGGCAAATCGGGGTAGTTGCGGGCGCGGTCGTCATAGGCTTGACCGCTCTTGATCAGATGGCTCACCAGAGTCCGGTAATGGAGAGCCATACAGCGGAAGGCGCCGATGCGCGCATCCCAGCGCAAAAAGGCGGGCAGGCGAACGGCGTCGGATGCGGCGCCCTGGAGCACCAGACTGCCGCGGTCGAATTCCAGCTGCAGCTTTCCGGGGCTATGTTTTTCAGGAATATTTTGCGCCATTCAAACGCCTCCGGGCCACGGCGGCAGAGAGCCGTTGAATTTTTTTTTCACAGTCTGTATAGGTGGTTGCGATTACAGGTTCGTTTTCCGTGGAATACCGCTCACGTGATTTCAGCACCATTCCCTGGGGAGGATTTCCTATGGGAGAACAAAGACAGGAGCATCAGCATCGCCAACAACCGCCGCACGAGGCTGTGTTGCTCAGCAAAATCATTACCGAAAAGAGACAGATTCAGATCACGTTCCTGGATGGCGATATCCTCGTTGACCGGCTTAGGTGGCACACACCTTACCACCTTGGAATGAAAGACGGAAAGGTCATTAACAAGTCCGCGATCAAGTTCTGGCAAGTGATTGATTGAACTTGCCTTCCATTGTGCAAACCGCATGTGAGCCGCGGAGCTTTCTATTGAATTTGATTCGCCCCGGTGCGTCAGAGCCGCCTTCCGACGCGCTTGCTCCCGAATGGGCGGGAAAATGACCGATGGCCCTCCTGCAATTGTTTAAATCCTCCGCCCCCGAGACTCCGCAGAGATCGCGCGCCGACACCACGGCCGAAAGGGAAAGCCGGCTGCGGCTGTTCAAGTACTGGGTGCTGCCGGTCGGGTTCACGGCGGGGACCGCCATTTCGGGCTACATCGCCCTCAGGTTCTTCGATTTCGCGCTGAGCGACGGGCAACTGCGCCTGTCCGAGGTGATGTTCCTCACCGACCCGGAGGCGGTTGGGGACGCCCTGGGCGGCGTTTCGGAAGTGCTGATCGCCATTCTGGGCCTGGTGATCACGGTGGTGGCCATCGTGGTGCAGTTGGCCGCGCAGCGCTACACCCCCAAGCTGATTGACCTGTTTATCGCCGACCGGGTGAACATAGCCTTCTTCGTGCTGATGGTGGTGGCGAGCATGTACAGCCTGCTGCTGGTGTATTCCACCACCAAGGGGTTTCTTCCCTTCTGGGGCAGCCTGTTTCTGCTGATTTTGACCACCCTCATCCTGAGTCTGCTGATTCCCTATTTCAATTACGTCTTCAAGTTCCTGACTCCGGACAACATCATCGCCATCATCCGCGCCAACGCCAAGAAGGGCATGCTCAAGGTGCTGGAAGCCCGGCGCAAGCCGGCGGAAATCCGCAGGAAGCAAAACGACGTGGCCAATGCCATGGAGCAAATCAGCGACATCGCCCTGAGCGCGGTGTCCCAGATGGACCGCAACGTGGCGCTGCACGCCATCCGCACCCTCAAGGACGTGCTGGTGGACTACCTGCTGATCAAGAAGCGCATGCCCAGGCGCTGGTTCCATGGCCAAAAGGATCATTTCCCCGCCCTGTCTTCCGACTTCATCCAGGAAATTTTCAGTTCCCATACCTGGGTGGAAGCCAAGGGCTTTATGGACATGGAGTTGATTTTCAAGACCGCCATCAAGGACATGCCCGACGCGGTCAGCGCGGTGGCGAACAACGCCAAGATCATCGGACAGTATGCGATCCGGCTGAAGGAATTTCAGGTGCTGTCCAGCGTCATCCAGTTCTTCAACACCTTCCTGCGCCAGGCGGTGAACAACCGCAATCCCAAGGCCATCTACAATCTGCTGTACCAGTACCGCATGCTGGCCGAGGACGTGCTGGACGTGGATCAAAAGCTCGCCGAGCGGATCGCGTTTTATTTCAAATACTACGGACAGATTGCGCAGAACTACAACATTCCTCTGATTCTCATTACGGCCTGCTTTGACCTGTCCTATCTGCTGGAAAAGGCCTATCTGAAGAACGTGCCGAATCTGGACAACCTGATCCGGACCTTCCTCGAGGTGGACGACACCCCCGCCACGCAGGCCAACGAGTTCGAGTTGCGCTCCGTCCGCAAGGCCCAGTTGATGTTCGCCAGCTTTCTGCTCTCCAAGGGCGACCGCGAAATCGTCGTGAAGATTTTCGAGGACATGAAGGACGAGCCCCAGGATCGGATGGATGCGATCCGGGAGGAAATGCTGGCGGTGACCGACCGTAAATTCTGGGAAATTACGGACCGCGGGGTGGATTTCTTCTACATGGACGACGACCAGAAGAAGTACCTCAACCAGTTCTACAGCCAGTATTTCGAGCCTCATTACGCGCAGAACGGGGAAACCCTGAAGGCGGAGCCCGCCTGAGGCAGCCCCTCGCGCGGGGGCCGGGACATGGATATTCAGGATGGATGCCGCCGATTTCAAAGCAGGCCTGGGCCGATTCGGCACCGGCGTTACCGTTGTCACGACCCGCGACGTAAACGGCGAGCCCGCCGGTTTTACGGCCTCCTCCTTTACCTCGCTCTCCATCAATCCTCCGATGGTGCTGTTCTGCCTGGCCAATGACGCCACCTGCTACGATGCCTTCCTCGCAGCGCGGGGCTTTGTGGTGAATATCCTCAGCGACACCCAGCAGGAGATTTCCGACCGATTCGCCTCGCGGGGAGAGGACAAGTTCGATGGCCTGGCCCTGAGGGACGGGGCGGAAGGCATGCCCCTGATCGAAAACTCCCTGGCCATGCTGGAATGCCGCACGACGCGCACGGTGCCCGGGGGGGACCACCTGATTTTCATGGGGGAGGTGCGGGAAATTCACCTCGGGGAAGGCCGCCCCCTGCTCTACTACATGGGCGGCTACCACAGCATATAGGCCGGGAGGGGAGTCACACCAGATCGAGGTCAGGGAGGTGAGGGTCTACGATTGAGACTGAGGCCCTGAAAAATCCCCGCGGAGCGGAACGGAACGGCGGCGCTCCCAAGACCGGTTCCGGAACGGGGGCGCGCGCCTCAGCGGCACAGGCATGGGCGCCGCTCTCAGTTTTCCAGCCTGAGCAGAGTCAGCTTGTTCAGCACGATGTTGGGGATGAGCTGGTTGCGTTCCTCGGGCATCAGAATGTCCTCGCCGTTCAGATAGACGGCCACGCCGTGGGATTTTCCGATGACGAGGCGGATTTCCTCGTTGGCTTCCCAGTTCATGGTTTCCGCTGGCTCCAGGCGCACCTCCACCGGCGGCGCGCGATCCAGAGAAACCCTGATCCAGGTGGGTTCCAGGCCCCGCACCGTGAGGCGCAGGTTTTGCGGAGCTTCCAGGATTGCGCCCCGGGAGGAGCGGGCGTCACTGCGGGCGGGGGGCTCGGCGGACGGCTTTTCGGACTGGCCGCCCGGCGCCTGCGGTTGCTCGGACCCCACGGAGGACTCGTCAGCTGCCTTTTCCATCACCGCCGGCGGGGCGGGGGCATCTCCGTCGGAGCGCGAGAACAGGCGGATTCCCATATAGCCGGCCGCAACGACCAACACCGCTACCAGGCCCATAATCACCAGCTTCTGGGCGGGTATGGAGGCAGGCAACTCCTCCCCGTGCATTTCGTTTATTTCCGGCCCCAGCGCGGTCTGGGAGAGGTACTCGTCCATGGTGGCGATGCTCCGCAACTGCTCCTCGATTTCCTCGTCGTGCAGCCCCAGCACTTGCAGGTAGTTGCGGATGAATCCGCGCACGAAGGTCAGCCCCGGCAGATTCTGCGCCTGCGCGGACTCTATCCGCTCCAGAAACACCACATTGATCCGCGTGGAGGCGGCAATCTCCTTGATGGTAAGGTCTTTCTCCTTGCGCGCCGCCTTGAGCTTCGGTCCAATGATGCTCAGCATTGCCTGCATTTGGCTCGACTCGTGCTCGCTCATAGCCTTTACAACCGTGCAGCGGGTTTCAGGTGATCAGGTAACGGCCGATGATCGGCTCCAGGTCGGCGCGCACCTGCTCCGGAATGTTCTCCGGCGGTGTCACGATGGCATTGCGCAGCGCGTCCCCGCAGGCGCAGGAGCGATCCTCCGCGATCCGCCCCACGGCTTCCGCCAGCAACAACTTGGAGGTGGCGATGTTCTGACGCATCACGCTCAGAATCGTCTCGACGTTCACCTCCTCTTCAGATTCATGCCAGCAATCGTAGTCGGTAGCAAGGGCGATGGTGGCAAAACACATCTCCGCCTCGCGGGCCAGCTTGGCTTCCTGCAGGTTGGTCATGCCGATCACCGCCCCGTTCCAGGAGCGGTACATGAGGGATTCGGCGCGGGTGGAAAAGGCGGGTCCTTCCATGCAGATGTAGGTGCCCCCGCGGTGATGGGCCACCCCCTGCCGCCCTGCGCATTGGGTGAGCGTCTCCAGCAGGTCGGGGCAGACCGGGTCGCCGAACTGCACGTGCCCCACGATTCCGTTGCCGAAAAAGGTGGATTCCCGCAGGGTGCTCCTGTCAATGAACTGATCCGGAAATACGATGTGGCCCGGCGCGATCTCTTCTTTCAGGCTCCCTACCGCCGAGACGGACAGCAGGTGGCTCACGCCCAGCTTTTTCATGCTCCACACGTTGGCCTTGAAGGGAATTTCGCTGGGCAAATAGCGGTGCCCCTTGCCGTGGCGGGGCAGAAAGACCACCTCCCGGCCGGTGAGCTTACCGCTCATCAGCACGTCTGAAGGAGGGCCGAAGGGCGTATCCATGCGGTGTTCCCGCAACCCTTCGATGCCCTCGATCTCGTACAGACCGCTGCCTCCAATGATGCCGATTTTCAACATCGTGCTGCCGGAATATCAGGATGCGGGCGGCACGCCGCCGCCGGTGGGACGGGGATGGAGAAAGTGGCGAGACACAGAATCGAACTGTGGACACGGGGATTTTCAGTCCCCTGCTCTACCAACTGAGCTATCTCGCCAGAACCGTTCCCAAAGAAGGCATATTATGGAAACCACCGCAACTGTCAAGCTTGCGCCGGGGGATTCCTCCCGCCCTCCGGCGGCTGCGGCGGCGGGGCGCCTCCCTTGTCTTCAACAAGGGGGGGTGGTAGGTATGGGGCTGGGATGTCCTCTGATTTAACACGGGATCGAGGCTTTTGAAGTTCGGGCTGACATTTCGGCGGGAACTGATATTCGATATCGGCTCCTCTCACACCGTCGTCGTTTCCAACCGGAAACCGCATCTTCTTAGAGTGCCTTCCCTCATCGGCATCCCGAACGGCCAGCCGGATCCTCCGCGGCAGGCAGGCAGGGAGGCCGGACGACCCAAGAAAAAGAGGCCCGAAAAAGCTCCCCCGGATCGATTGGTGGCTCCCGTCGCCCACGGGCGCGTGGCCGATGCATTCGCGATGGAAAAGCTGCTGCGGGAGTTGATCCGGCGCACCGAAAGCCGTTGGGCCTTTCTTTCGCTCCGCAATATCGGGGCCTTGCTGGTGCCGCCCGGACTCCCACAGGAAGAGTCCGCGCGGCTGCGGGCGCTGCTGGTGGACATGGGGTTCGGCCGCAAGTACCTGCTGCAGGCACCCCTGGCCGCGGCACTGGGCTGCGGTTTGCGGCTGAGCGAGCCCCAGGGCCAGATGTTGATGGATATCGGCGGCGGCAAGACCTCCTTCGCCCTATTCACCATGGGGGAACTGGCCGCCTGGTGGCAGGAGGATTTCGGCGGCAGGGAGTTGGACGAAGCCATCGGCCGCTATGTGACGCGGCGCTATGGGCGGGTGATCTCCCCGGAGACCGCGCAGCAGGTCAAGCTCGCCGTGGGCTCGGTATATCCCATGGAAAAGCCCGCCTCCATCCAGGTGGAGGCGCGGGACAAGCGCACGGACGACCTCAAGCACCTGATCCTGGAGGACAACGAAATCAGGGACGTTCTGATGGACGCCTGCGAACGGCTGCTGCTGGGATTTCAACGCGGGTTCGAAGGGGTTCCGCCCGAACTGGCCGGCGACATCGCCCGCAACGGAATCACCCTGCTGGGGGGCGGAGCGCTTTTGCAGGGACTGCCCGCATACCTGAGCGAGCGCACCGGGCTGGAGTTCAAGCTGACGGACGACCCCGTCAACGCCACCGTGCTGGGCGCCCCGCGGGTGCTGGACGGCAACGGAGACGGGAAGCAGGCCGTCTGACCAGGACGGCGAACACCGCCGCAGGACAAACGCGGCGCCTCCGGACCTGCGGCGCAAAACCGGGATGGGCAATATCTGGCCATGATCGAACTCATCAAACGCAACCGGATTCTGTTCGCGGCGGCCGGGCTGTTGATCCTGCTGATCGTGGTGCTCTCGGTGCATCAGGCCGGCTCCCGCGAATCGGGCGTGGTGGACGAGACCGTCAATGCGGTGACCTACCCCTTCCAGGCAGGCTTTGCCAACACGGCCAACTGGATTTCCGGCGTGTTCGACCGCTACGTCTTCCTGGTGCGGCTGGGTGAAGACAACAAGCGCCTCGAACTGGAAAACCAGGCGCTGCGGGAGGAGTTGAACCATTACGTCAACGGCTCTATCCAATTCGACATGCTGCGCGAGCAGCTGAAGTTCAAGGAGGCCGACCCGGAGCGGAGGATATACTCCGAGGTGATTGGGGAATCCCTGGACAATTTTCACCACACCCTGCTGATCAACAAGGGCCATCTGGCCGGCATTCGCCGCAATTTCCCGGTGGTGCTGCGCGAGGGGGTGGTGGGCAGAATACGCTCGGTCACCGCCCTGCAATCCGTGGTGCAGCTGATCGTGGACCGCAGGCACCGCTTCCCGGTCGTCATCCAGCGCTCGCGGGAACGCCTGATCCTGGAAGGCGGCGGAGGCTCCCTGCGCCTCAAGGCGCCGGACCGGGGGATCGTGAAGGGCCTGGGCAGTGGGCTGCGCATGGAGCGCATCCGCATGCTGGCCGATGTGGAGAAGGGAGACCGGGTGATCACCAGCGGGCTGGCCGGCATTTTTCCCAGGGGGTTTCTGGTGGGCGTCGTCACCGAGGTGTCGCGGGAGCAGCACGAGATGTTTCAGAACGCCATCATCCAGCCCGTGGTGGATTTCAACAAGATCGAGGGGGTCTATGTGATCATGGTTGACCGCAACGAGGCGGGGCAGCCGTTTTTCAGCCAGCCATGAAGCCGTGGATATACCTGGGAATCGGGCTGGGCGCGCTGTGGCTGCAACTGACGGTCTTCCCCTACCTGTCGGTATTCGGGATAAAGCCCAACCTGTTGCTGCTGACGGTGCTGGTGCTGGGTCTGCGCTGGATGGCGCCCTGGCTGTTCTTATACGGGAGCCTGGCCGGAATTGCGCTGGACGTGTTTTCCCACGGTATGCTGGGCGTATACGGAATCAGTTTTTTCCTGATTTCCATTCTTTCGATTTACGTGGGCAGCTCCATTTACGAGAATACCGTATGGTTCACCATGGCCGCCGTGGCGGGACTGACCCTGGCCGAAGGGGTGATCTCCATCTCGATCTTCGAAATCCTGGACGGCGCCACCCCCTGGTGGCAGTGGCTGTTCCGCAAGGTGCTGCCCGCCTCCATTTACCACGCCGTCCTGGCCCCCTTCCTGGTGTGGGGCCTGGCGCGGCTGGAGCGCAGGCTTAAACTGGCTGACTCAATCCGTACGAGGCCATGAGATACACGTTGATGACCACCGAGGAGATCCAGCTGCTGCGGTTCAGGCTGGCCGTGATTGCCGCAACGCTGGCCGTCCTGTTTCTCGTGCTGCTGGGCCGCCTGTGGTATTTGCAGCTGCTGAACGGCACTTACTATGCCGAGTTGTCCAGAGGCAACCGCATCCGGGTCATTCCCCAGGAGGCGCCGCGGGGGATCGTTTACGACCGCCAGGGGGTCATCCTGGCCTTCAACCGGCCGGCCTTCAACGTCCAGCTCATTCCCGAGGACACGCCGGACCTCGCCGCTTCCCTGAGAAAACTGGCCCAGGTGACCGCGGCGCCCTACCAAAACCTGGTGGATGCGGCCAGCGCCAAGCGCCGCCAGCGCAAGTTCAAGCCGGTGCTGCTGTTGAAGGACATCGGCCGCAAGACGGCGGACCTGGTGGACACCTACCAGGGCGATCTGCCGGGCATATCCGTGGCGGTCGAGCCCAAACGGCTCTACCCCACCGCCTTTCTGTCCTCCCATGTGCTGGGCTATGTGGGCGTCATCAACGAGGATCAACTGAAGAATCTGCCCATCAGGAAGTTGTACTCCGGGCGCATCGTGGGCCAGTCGGGCATTGAATCCATGCTCAACGACCTGCTGATCGGACTGGACGGCGGACGGCAGGTGGAAGTGGACAACGTGGGACGGGAACTGCGCGTGCTGGGCCTGCCCGTGCGGCCCATTCCCGGCCACGAGGTCACCCTGACCATCGACCTGCGCCTGCAGCGCCAGGTGCGCACACTGATGGCCGGGCGCAGCGGCGTGGTGATCGTGATGAAGCCGCGCACGGGAGAGGTGTTGAGCATGAACAGCTTTCCCGACTTCGATCCGAACCTGTTCGTGGGCGGCATCAAGGGCCGGCACTGGATCAAGCTCACCCAGGGGGAGAAGAAACCCCTGATCAACAAGGCCACCCAGGGCCAGTATCCTCCAGGCTCCACCTTCAAGATGGTGCTGGCCGCGGCGGGGCTGGACCAGCAGGTGATCGGGCCGGAGAGCACCTACCGCTGCCCCGGCTATTTCCGCATCAACCGGGATATCCGCTATTGCTGGAAGCGCTCGGGGCACGGCTACGTGAATCTGAAAGCGGCGCTGGCGGCCTCCTGCAACGTGTACTTCTACAAGCTGGGTCAGGAACTGGGGGTGGACCGCATCAGCGAGTACGCCACCATGCTCGGCTTCGGCCAGCTCACCAACTTGGAAACGGAAAGCGAAAAGGCAGGGCTGTTGCCCACCAAGGAATGGAAGCTCCGCAATCTCAAGGAAAAATGGTACATAGGGGAGACCGTGGCCGTGTCCATCGGGCAGGGCTACGTCAGCGTGACGCCGATCCAGCTCATCAATTACGTGAACACGATCGCCAACCGCGGGGTATGGGTCAAGCCCACCCTGCTGCGGCAGATCGTCAGTCCGGACGGCTTCGATGTCATATCCGCCGCCGATCTGCCCCGCCAGACCCGGCTGTTGCCCATTTCCGCCGAAAACTTCGATCTGATCCGCGCAGGGATGATCGAAGCGGTGGAAGGCCGCGGCACCGCGCGAAAGGTGCGCTCGCTCAACTTCGTCACCGCGGGCAAGACAGGCACCTCCCAGGTGGTGGGCCGGGCGGCGCGGCTGGCCATTGTCGAAGGGGAAAAAGAGGATGAGAGTCTGCTGCCCCATTCCCTGTTCGTCGGCTACGCGCCGGCTTATAACCCCGAGGTGTCCGTGGTGGTGCTGGTGGAGCACGGCGGCGCCGGATCGGCCGCGGCCGCGCCCATCGCCAAGCAAATTCTGCGATTCTATGATAAGCACATCGAAGCCTTCGCACCCCGGATGCCACAGTTCTCGGTGATCGAAGAGTCCCGGCGGAAGTTTCAGCAAAAGCTGGAGGAGGCTTTCGGGCCGCCGCCCGGCACGGCCCAACCGGAAGCGGAGAACCCCTCGCCGGACAACTGACATCCTGAAACCGCCTTTGATCTCACAAACCGCAGGCTGCCAAAACAGGGAGGTTGAAGCAGGAATCCTCCCGGGGCATGCCTTGCTCCCCCGCAGGCCATGACTGTTGCGCCATGAAACAGACCCGCCCCTTCTGCCTGGCCTCCGCCTCCCCCCGGAGGCGGGACCTGCTGGCGCAATACGGCTTGGAGTTCTCCGTCCATCCGGTGGAGGTGGACGAGCAGCGCCTGGCCGGAGAAGACCCGCCGGACTACGTGAAGCGCCTGGCCGCCCTGAAGGCCGGGGAAGCCAGGAGCAGCCACGCCGATCACATCATCCTCGCCGGCGACACGGTGGTGGTGCTGGACGGGGACATCATGGGCAAACCCAGGGACGGGGAGGAGGCCGCGGACATGATCGGCCGTCTTTCGGGCAGGACCCACCGGGTGCTCTCCGCCTACACCCTGCTGGACGGAGCCACCGGCGCGAATTATACCCAAGCCCCGGAAACCCTGGTCACCTTCCGCACCCTGCCCCAAGCGTGGATCGAGTGGTACAGCCGCCTGCAGGAAACACGGGACAAGGCGGGGGCTTATGCCATCCAGGGCATGGGCGGCGCAATGGTGGAGCGCATCGAGGGTTCCTGGAGCACTGTGGTGGGATTTCCCATGGACGCGATCGTGTGGGACCTGCTGGACAGGGGATGGATCACCCTATGAGGCCAGCCAACCCCGGCCCCCGCCTGTACGCGGGCGCGCGAAAGACAGCCCTGCTGGCCATGGTGCTGGTGCTGCTGCTGCCCGCCCTGGCGCCCGCCGCCGTGGACGACGAGTTCGTGCCGGAGGGCACGCTGTTCACCGGCTTTACCCTGCGCACGGTAACCCAGGACAGGGCCATCAGCCGCCTCAGCAAGTCGCAGACGTTTAAGGACTACGCCATTCCAGAGGCCTCCATCCGCGGCCAGATCAGCGGGGACATCGAGCGTGAAATCACCCGCTACGACTTCCGCTTCACCCTGGGCCTGTCGGACACCTGGAACATCTCCCTCAACCTCCCCTTGCTGGACATGAAGCAAAACTCCACCCTCGCCACCTCCGGGTCGGCGGAGGCGGTGGCCACGGTGGCCCGCCTGCAATCCGACTCCATCAGCGGAATCGGGGAGATCGAATTCACCAGCTTGCATCGCCCCGTCTTTTCCGACTCGAACGCGTTCATTTGGGCCTACGGGCTGACCTTGCCCGGCGCGGGCCAGCAATCGCCCTACCACGATTCCAGCACCTTCGACCTGAGCACACCGGTGCGCTGGATGTTCTTTTTTATCCACTATACCCGCTATCCTGCGCTGCCGCGGGCCCGTTTCGACGTGAGGTTTAAGGTGCGGCGGGGCATTCAACGATCGGTGGACACCACCTCCGGACAGAAACAACGGCTGATCCCCGGCAACCAGATTTTGCTCAAATTCAACTGGACTCAGGATATCGGCATCTTCTCCTACGGCTTTGAACTGGAAAGGATAGATCTCCGGGACAACCGCCTCGGCGGGGAGAACCTGTTCGACGGAGAGAAGGCGCAGACTTTGCGCCTGCTGCTCGGGCTGGGCAATCTGGCGGATCTGGAGGAGGGGCCGGTGGGATTTCCCTATCAGGTGCGGCTGGAAGTGGAGAAGGTGAATCGGGGCTTCAACCATCCCTTCGGAGACACCCTGACCCTCTCCCTGCTGATGTTCTTCTAGGACCCGGGAAACCGCTCCGCTGAGCCGCCCGCGGGAGGCGGGACCGGCGAGGCCATTCGGGAGCGGATGCAGGCGGCCGCCGGGTGACGCGCGCTTTCCCGCGGCGCCTAATCCTTCACATCGAAGTCGAACTTCTCGCCGTCGGCCGAATATTCGCTCAGCTTGTTGCGCAGGGTGCGGATGCTGATGGAAAGCATCTTGGCCGCCTGGGTGCGGTTGCCCTTCAGTTCGCGCAGGGTCTCGAAGATCAGCTTCTTCTCCGCCTCGCGCATGGACATGCCCACCCCGATGCCCATCGCACCGCTGCCGTTGCTGCCGGAGGCCGCGGCCTTCCCCTTGCCTGCCGTGGCGGCCTGCTTTCCTTTTCCCTTTCCCTTGGGGGCGGACAAAGCCGCGATGTCGGCGATGGTACTCTGGCCCATCAGCAGGTGCTGGGGCTGGATATCTGTCTCTGAGCACAGCAGCAGGGCGCGCTCCATCACGTTTTCCAGCTCCCGCACGTTGCCGCGCCAGTTGTAATGGCACAGCACCTCCATGGCCGCCGCGGAGATGGCCAGCGGCTTGCGGCCGTTGCGGGCCGCATGCACCTTGACGAAGTGGTTGGCCAGCAGCGGAATATCCCCTTTCCGCTCCCGTAACGGGGGCAACTGCAACGGAATCACGTTCAGGCGGAAATAGAGATCCTCGCGGAACCTGCCCTCTTCCACCCGCGCGAAGAGGTCGCAGTTGGTCGTGGCGATGACGCGGATGTCCACCGCGATGGGCTCCTTGCCTCCGATGCGGTCCACCTCGTGCTCCTGCAACACCCGCAGCAGCTTGGCCTGCAGGGGCGTGGCCATCTCGCTGATCTCGTCCAGCAGGATGGTGCCGCCGTTGGCCTGCTCGAAGCGCCCCTTGTAATCCTGCACAGCCCCGGTGAAAGCGCCCTTGCGATGGCCGAACAGCTCGCTTTCCAGCAGGGTCTCAGGCAGGGCGGCGCAGTTGACCGCCACGAACGGGCCGTCCGCCCGGTCGGAATGGATGTGGATGTAGCGGGCCAGCAGTTCCTTGCCGGTGCCGGTCTCGCTCTGCACCAGCACGGTGGCCTTGGACTGGGCGATGTTCTCCGCCACGCCCAGCAGCTGCTGAATCGCCGGATCGGAGGTGACGATGGTACTACGCGCGTCGGCCGCCGGCGCCGGCCCCTTGATTTCCGTGACGGTCGGCTTGTCCTTGCGCGTTCTCTTGCTTTCCTCCGCCAGGGCCAGGGCGCGTTCCACGACGAAGGTGAACACGTCGAACTTGAAGGGCTTGAGAATGTAGTCGAACGCCCCCACCTTCATGGCTTCCACCGCCGTTTCTATGGTTCCATAAGCGGTGACCATCACCACGGGCATGGCGTCGCTGAGCTTGCGGATGTCCTTGAGCAGCTCGATGCCGCTGCGCTTGGGCATGGTCATGTCCGTGATGACCATGGAATACGGGTTCTTCTTGCACTTGTTCAGCGCGTCAATGGCATTGTGCGAGAGTTCCACCGGGTATCCGGAATGCTTGAGCGTCTCGGACATGGCTATGCGCATCTCCACTTCGTCGTCTACGATCAGGATCGGGTCCATATGCCTCCAATGGTGCGGGCTCCGGCGGTGGCGGGGAGCTCCATGCTCCGGACGGCCGCGCAATTTGCCCTTGCTATTTTGCGATCAGGGGAAACATCAGGACGAAGGTCGTGCCCTGGCGGTCCCGGCTTTCCACGTCTATCACTCCGTGGTGAGATTCGATGATGTTGTGCACGATCGCCAGGCCCAGCCCCGTTCCCAGTGACCTGGTGGAAAAAAAAGGGTCGAAGATCTGTTTCTGAATGTCCTCGCTCATCCCGCAGCCGGTGTCCGTGAAACTCAACTCCACCACCTCCCTGCGCTGCGCCCCCTGGCCGGCGCCGTCGCCCAGCCGGGAAAGCTGCCGGGCATTGGTGAGCGTGCGGGAGCGAGAGGCGATGGTCAGTTTGCCTCCTTCCGGCATGGCCTGAACGGCGTTGAGGATCAGGTTGTGAAACACCTGCTTCAAATGCTCGGGATCACCGTTGATGCGGTGCTGTTTCGCCTTCAGCGCCAGCGCAAACCGCACCTTGTTGTGCGAGGCGCTGAAGCTGGTGAACTCCGCCACTTCCGTCACCAACTGGTGCGCGTCCACTTTTTGCAGGGTCAACGGGCGGGGCTTGGTGTACTCCAGCAGGTTGGAGATGATGTGGTTCATGCTGGCCACGCCGTTGGAGATGTGGTTCACCAACTCCAGTTTCTCGTCCCCGTGGGGCAGGCCCTTCCTGACCAGGGAGGCGAACAACTCGATGCTGCCCAGGGGATTGCGGATTTCATGGGCTATGTTCGCCGCCATTTCCCCCATGGCCGTAAAGCGGTTGCGCCGCTCGGCGTGCTCCTCCAGTTTCTTGAGCTGGGTCACGTCCTGCACGTTGACGATGTAGCCCTGCGGCTCCTGGTTCTCCCCGGTCATCACCGTGAGGGAGGCCTGCAACCTGAGCGTCTCCCCGTCGTCCCGGGCGAAGGTGATGTTCTCGTCGAACTCGGCCATGGGCTCCGCCCCGCCCTCGTGATGCGTCCGGACGGGAATGATCTCGCAGCGCAGCACCTCGTTGAGCGGCCGGCCGGCCAGGGAATCCGCCCGCTCGCCCAGCATGCGCAGGCCGGCCCGGTTGACCGTGGTCACCCTGGCTTCCATGTCGGTCACGAACACGCCATTGGCCTGGCTTTCGAAGATATCGGACAGGTAGTTCTTGACCTTGTCCATTTCGATCAGGTTGCGTTCCAGCTCCTTGTTCTTTTGGTCCAGTTCGAGGTTGAGCCCGGCCACTTCTTTTTGCAGGCGCTTGTAGGATTCCTGCAGCTTCTCCGCGGCCTGCAAAAAGGCTTGGTGGCCCTGGTTGACCAACAGGTCCTTCTGGGCCATTTCCAGGTTTTTCTGGGCCAACTCCAGTTGCAGCGTCTCCACCCGGGCCTGCAACTCGCGCAGGTCCAGGGCCATCGCCGGGGCCGGCTTGGTGTGGGCGGTCTTGCTGGTCATTGCTTCAAGTAGTCCTGATAGCCCAGGGAATTTACCAGGTCGCGCTGATTTTCCTTGGCCAGGGTTTCCCACAGTTCGCCGGGCCTGGACTTGGCCAGCTCCACCAGCTCGTTGAAGGTCTCCAGGGCCTTGCGCTCCCGTCCGTTGCGGCGGTGAATGAGCCCGATCTGGAAGCGCGCCCAGGGCGCCTTGGCATGCTCGGGATAGCGGCCGATGGCCCTCTCGTATGCCGCCATGGCCTCCGCGTCCTGCCCCAGATCGAACAGCACGTCCCCCAGGGCGAATTGGCTGAGGATGACGTGCCCGGGCACGTTGTCTCCCTGCAGGGGGTAGTGGAAGTTTTCCTCCACTGCCTTGTAAGCGTCCACCGCTTCCTTCAGTTGCCCCAACTCCTTGTGGATGTTTCCCAGTTGGAACAACACCACCGGCAGGGCCTCCTGCAGGTCCGCATTGCCGGTCTTCTCAAATTCCTGCTGAATGATCCGGTAGGCGTCCAGGGCGTCCTGGTAGCGCCTGCCCTCGAAATAGACCTTCCCCACCTTCATGCGCGCATCGGTATTGTAGCGGTCCTTGGGATAGGCTTTGATGAATTTCAGCAGGCTGTCCTCCGCCTTGCCCAGGTCGTCCTTGTCCGCATGGGCCAGGGCCTTCTGATATTCAATCACGGTGCGCAGGGAGCCCGGCTTGTGCTTGAGGATTCTATCATACATCCTGAGGGCTTCATCATGCAGCCCCAGGAAGTGATAGGCCCGGGCCACCTGGAACAGGGTGAAGTTGAAGCGGAAATTGCGGAAATAGGCGGTCCTGTACTTGGAGTAGACCTTGACCACCTCCCAGTATTTTTTTTCCGCGAACAGGGTGTCCACCAGCGATTTCAGATTCTCCACCAGATTGGATTTCACCACCTTCAGGCGCACGTATGAGCTGTTGGGATGCTTCTTGGTCAATTCCTCGAAAGCGGCGATGGCCTCGCGGTGCTGTTCGTGCAGGGTGTGGGTGAGGGCCTTGCGCATCAGCGCCTCCTGCACCACCGGCCGCTTCCCCCCCGCCTTGATCACCTCGTTGTAGGTGGCCAGCGCCTTCTTGAAGTCGTCCCCCACGGGGCGGCTTGCGAAGATGTTGGCGATGCGAATTTTCGCCCGCAACTCGATCTCCAGGGGGGCGTTCTCGGCGACTTGCTTGTAGATGCGCAGGGCGTCGGTTTCCTTGCCTTCCTCCCGCAGGAAATCGCCCAGGCGCAGCCCCACCAGCTTGGTGTAGGGCTTGGCGGGGTAGCGGGCCAGCAGCTCCCGGTACACGCTGCGCGCGATGTCGAATTCCGCGTTCTCGTAATAGGTTTCCCCCATGCGGAACAGCACCACCGGATGGTCGTTGGGGTAGTCCTTGTTCAGCTTCCGCCCGCGGTCGAACTCCCGCCTGGCCTCGGAGAAGCGCTTCAGGTTGTAAAGGGAATCGCCCAGACCATAGTGAGCCGGGGCGATCAGGCCCGGGTCGCCTTCCCGCTCCAGAAACGTCCGCAGGGCCTTGATGGCGTCCTCGTACTTGCCCGTGCGGATGTAGCTCTGCCCCTGGTAAAAGTACGAGTCGCTGGTGTAGATGCTGTCGGGGGGGAACTTGTCCTGCAGGATGCGAAAATGGACGTTCGCCTCGTGATGGATGTCCATGTGCTGATAGCTGCGCCCGATCTTGAAGAAAGCGTGGGGAATCAGTTGGGTGTCGTATCCTGCCTCGTTCGCCGCCCGGATGGCGCCCTGGTAGTTGATGATGACCCCGTGGAAATTCCTGGCCTCCTGACTCACCAACTGCTCGTACTGTGCGTCGGCGGCGCGGAACAACGCCCGGATGCCCAGCTTCTCCCGCGGGCGGGCGCGGAACACCCGCATGAAATTCCGCCGCGCCGCAGGGAAGCTGCCCGCGCGAAACTCCCGCTCGGCCAGGGTGTAAGAGGAACGCAGGAACGAATTCGGCTCCGCCCGCAGCAGGAGCTCCACGGATTCGCCGCGCCGCGCGGCGGCCTTCGCGGGCCCTCGCGCCGCCACGGAAGCCTGGCCGGGCGCCGGCGGGTCGCGGAACACGAACACCAGCCGCGGAGGGCCGGTGAGCAGCAGGGGTGAGGTGCGCAGATTTTCGCGGTTCAGCTTGATCTGGAGCAGCGTGTCCTCCCCGTCCTGCTCCAGGCTGACCAGTTGCAGCCGCTCATCCCCACCCCGCAACGGCGTGCGCAGCCGCGGCGTGACCCCAAGCAGGCGCACCAGATAGCTGCTGCCGTCCTGTTGGCTTTCGTAGCGGGGCAGGCGGGACAGATCGAGCACGACCCGGGTGGCCCCTTCCTCCCGCCGCAGGGAAACCCGCCCCAGCCCGATCGAGCGCGAAGGCGGGGCCACCCTGAATCCGACCACCATCTGATTGGGGTCAGGGGGCGTCACCACCTGGAAGGCGAGATTGGTGCCGCGCAGGCGGATCTTGGCCCAGGTGTCGGTGTCCGACACGGCCTCGAAGGCCACCCCTTCCACCATGGGATCGTTGAACAGGAACTGCTGCTGGGCGCCGGGAAAGGCTGCGCGGGCGTTGCGGAACTTGACCACCACCACCCGCCGGGCCAGGTTCTCCACCAACTCGAAGCTGGGCGGGGCGCTGAAAATAAAGTGCAGGTTGAGCTGGCCCCCGTCCTTGCGGAGTCGCAAGCCCACAATTTCCGAAGCGCCCCCGGCGGCGGGGGAGCCGCCGGGAGCCTGGGCCAAAGCGGGGGCGGAAACAAGCAGGAACACCGCCAGCCCGAGCAGTACCGATCCATACCCTGTGCGCGGAGCCGTCATGCTCATTGGTTCATCCTTGGAGCTTTGCGGGCACTTCCCCGGCTCCTCCATGGGGCCGGTTTTTCTTGTTGCGGCCTGCCGCCGGCGATCGCTTAGCCGGACGGCAGGGGCGCTTTAAGCCCTATCCCGATCTCGCGCCGTGGCCGGCTTTGGTGAATGCGGTCTCGAGCACCTTTTCCCGCTGTCCGGGCGGAAGGCTGTTGATCATGCAGCAACTGCCCTCGAATTCAGCGCCACCCTCGATCATGATGTCTCCGGTGTACACGTCGCCCTTCAATTGCCCTGAGCGGTAAATCTCCACGCGGTTCATGGCCTTGATGTTGCCCCGCACCTTGCCGCCGATGAGCACGGTATCCGAGGTGATGTTTCCGGTCACCACGGCCTCCTGATTGACGATCAGCATGGAGCCGCTGCCTTCCTGGGAAGAGATGGTGCCGTCCACCTCCCCGTCCAGCCGGAGGGTGCCCTTGAAGCGGATATTGCCCTTAAAGCGGGTATCCACCCCCAGCATTCCGATTTCCTTGGAGGCAGGGGCCTTGGAAACCGGGGCCGTGGAGGCCTGCTCTGCCGGGGCGTCCGCGCCGTTATCCGAGTTGTCGTTTTTCCGCCAGAACATATTGCTTCCCGAACGAGTTGCTTTCAAAATTCCGTGTTTCCGCGCCGGTGGCGCACGCCTTCCCTAGGAGACCCCGGGCTGCGCAGCCCCGCGGCGGGAGATCGCCTTGACGAACAGCTCCCGCTCGAGCTCGAAGCGGTCCTTGACCAGCAGCCCGCCGCGCAGGGAGAAAAGATACAGGGTGACGTGGGTGAAGTATTCCTCCTGCCCCTGGCGGCGCACCCTGCGCCGATAGGTCACCGTGTTGCGCACCCGCGGAAAGCGGATGCCGGATTTGTAGGTGGCCGGAAACCCTTCCGTGTTGAGCCCCACCGTGGGACTGGCCACGAACACCCTGGGCCGCACGTCGGTGTTTTCAAACACGGCGAACAGGAACCCCCCCCGGTTGCGCAGCGGGTCGCCCTGGGCGGAGATGCGGAACACCACCTCCACCGTTTTGCGGTTCACGTTGGCCTTGATGGACGTGATCTCGATGGGGGGCTGGTAGCCGCTTGGCGAATCCCCGTCGGATCGGCTGGCTCTGGCCTCCACGCCCGCGGCGTTGCCGTTGGGCCCGCCCAGCGCGATCCGTGACTCCTTGAGATCGAAGGCCTTCTGGTTCGCGGAGAGCACCTGATCGCGCAGAGCGTCCCGCTCGCTCCTGAGCGCGTCGCGCTCCCGCTCCAGGGTGCGCATGCGGGGATAGGTGGCCAGAAAGAGCACACTCATCAAGAACATTCCCGCCAGCACCAGCACCAGCAGCGTGCCACCCAGGTACACCCGCCACACGGGAAGGCTGAGGGAAATGGGGTGACCGTAATTTCTTGAGATGATAAAGGTTAATGTGCTTTGGGGCTTCATCCGGAAAATTTGCTCCTGCCTCGGCAAGAATGGTACACAACCGAATCAGGCTGGCTGCCGCCGATGGAGCCGCTGAGGAAGCGTGATCTGTAAGGAAAAGCAGCCTGACCTGTTTCCTCATGCAATTGATATTTTATAAATGATATTCGTTTGTTGAGCAATGGTTTACTCATCCGCAGCCAAGAGATTCCGCCCCTGCATCGGGGCTTCCGGAAGCACCCCCGGCAAGGCGCGGCCGGCCGCATGAGGTTCTCGGTGCTCAAGGCAGGCCGGGCCACCCGTGCGGCGCGGGAGCGCATCGGCGACACGGACGCGATGTTCGTCAGCTTGCTGTCCCGGCCCGATGACCGCTGGGACGTGCACGACGTGGAGCACGGCGAGTTTCCCGAGCGCCTGGCCGAATACGACGGACTCGTCATCACCGGCGGCCGGGCCTCCGCCTACGATGAGGAACCGTGGATGTTGCGCCTGCTGGACACCGTGCGCGAGGCTCACCGGAGCGGCGTGATGCTGCTCGGCATATGCCTGGGCCATCAGGTGGTGGCCAAGGCCCTGGGCGGCGAGGTGGGGGTCAATCCCCAGGGCTGGGACCTTGGGCTCACCGCACTGGAGCTTACGCCGGAAAGCGGGGCATACGGCGGCCTGGCGGATGCGCCCCGGCCCCTGCGCATTCTGGAGACCCACCAGGACGTGGTGACCCGCCTGCCGCCGGGGGCCTTGCGGCTGGCCTCCAGCGCCAGGACAGAGTACGAAATATACCATCTGGGCCCGCGGGTGTTGTGCCTGCAGGGCCACCCGGAGATGGACAACGAGGAAGTGAGGGAAATTATCTCCCGGCGCCGCGGGCAGTTGCCGCCGCAGGTGGTGGAAGCCGGCCTGGCTTCCCTGGCGGAATTGCCGCACCGGGAGTTTCTGCAGGAATTCTTGCAAAAATTCCTGCAAGGGTCTCTGAAGGGGGAAGGGTTGCGCCGTGAGGCGCAGGAGCAACCCGCGGTGTAACGCCGCCGCCGCCAAATTTTTGCCACGGCGCAGGGTGCGCCGTGGAGGCCCATGCCGCAGGCCGCGGCGCCCGTGAGTGGGCGGCGGCCCGCGCAGCGTGCAACAAGCCGCCGGCACGATGATCCGTGGCCCGATGACTCTGCCGCGATGACTCTGCCCCGGCGATCCCGGTCCCGATGAAACGCCTCGTCTTTTTCTCCCAGACCCACCTGCGCAGATTCATGGCCCATGAGCGGCTGTTCACCCTGCTGGTGGCCTTCGCCATCGGCGTGGCGGGCGGGCTGGGAGCCCTGGGTTTCCGCTACCTGATCGAGGGCTTCGGCGAGTTCTTCGGGAGCTTCGCCCGGTGGAGCGGGCAGGCGCTGGGGATGGGCTGGCCCGGCGTTCTGCTGGCGCCCGCGGTGGGGGGGCTGATCGTGGGGCCGGTGATCTACCGCTTCGCCCGGGAAGCGCGCGGCCACGGCGTGCCGGAAGTGATGGCCGCGGTCATTCGGAGCGGCGGCTTCATCCGCGCGCGGGTGGTGTGGATCAAGTCCTTCGCCTCGGCGGTGAGCATCAGTTCGGGCGGATCGGTGGGGCGGGAGGGGCCGATTGTCCAGATCGGCTCCACCATAGGCTCCATCCTGGGCCACCTGCTGCACGTGCCGCCCCGGCTGATGCGCACCTTCGTGGCCTGCGGAGCGGCGGCGGGCATCGCGGCCACCTTCAACGCGCCCATCGCGGGCGGCCTGTTCGCCGTGGAGGTGATTCTGGGGGATTTCGGATTCGCCCAGCTCGCTCCGATCATGACCAGTTCCGTCATCGCCACGGTCATCTCCCGCGGCGTGGAGGGCGATTTCGCCTCGTTCGACGTGCCGGCCTATGAGCTGGCCAACCCGGTGGAGCTGTTGTTCTACGTGGGTCTGGGGCTGATCTGCGGCATTGCTGCGGTGCTGTTCATCCGCACCCTGGACAAGATGGAGCGGGCCTTCGAGAAGCACGTGCCCCTGCACGAGGCCGTGCGCCCGGCGCTGGGAGGTCTGCTGGTGGGGGCGATCGGGCTGGTGCTGCCCCAAGTGTTCGGCGTGGGCTACGGCACGATTACCGAGGTGCTGCACGGGCAACTGCCCCTGCTGCTGATGCTGGCCCTGAGCTTTGCCAAGCTGCTGGCCACCACCATCACCCTGGCTTCCGGCGGCTCCGGGGGCATATTCGCGCCCTCCCTGTTCATGGGGGCCATGCTGGGGGGCGTGGTGGGCAAGCTGGCCAAATTCGTGGCCCCAGGCCTCACTGCGAGCAGCGGGGCTTATTCCCTGGTGGGAATGGCGGCCATGGTGGGCGCCGCCACCCACGCGCCGATCACGGCCATCGTGATCATTTTCGAACTGACCAACGATTACAAGATCATCCTGCCGCTGATGATCAGCACCATCATCGCCGTGCTCACCGCGGCCTACCTGTACCGGGACTCCATCTACACCCACAAGCTGCGGCGCAAGGGCATCGAGCTGCAGCAGGGCATGGAAACCAACCTGTTGAAGAAGGTGCGGGTCTCCGACATGATGCGCACCGAATTCGCCAAGGCGCCCCAGGACATGCCCTTCGACGCCCTGATCGACCTGCTGCTGCAAACGGCCCGCTCGCGCATTCCCGTGGTGGACGGCGAGGGGCGCATGGTGGGCACGGTGACCCGCGACGTGGCGCAGAAATTCCTGGCGGACAGGAACCTGCTCACCGACATGGTGATCGCCAGGGACGTGGCGACCCCCGAAGCTCCCACGGCCCTGCCCAACCAGACCCTGGACCAGGTGATCCACGTCTTCCGCGAGCGCAGCTGCCGGGAACTCTACGTGGTGGACGATCTGAAGGAGCGCCACGTGCTGGGCATCGTCCACAAGGGCGACCTGATGGACGCCTACCAGCGCGAGATGATCAAGCAGAGCGCGGGGGACACCTTCGCCTACGGCATCAACCATCCCCATCGCATGGAGACCGTGAACGTGATGGACGGCTATGGCATCATCGAGCTGGAGGCCCCCCACGACTTTGCCGGCAAGCCGCTACGGGAACTGGACTTGCGCAACCGCTTCGGCGTGAACGTGCTGGCCATCAAGCGGCCCGGCGAGGGGGGAGAGGAAGCAGGCAGAAAGGTGTGGGTGCCTGAGAGCAGCGACTCCATCCGGGACGGTGACGTGCTGGTGCTGCTGGGAACGACGGAAAACATTAACGAACTGCAAAAACTCTGGTAGATTTGCTTCTTTTACCGCCTTATTTGAGCGATCCGCTTGAGCGATAGATCGGAAGATGCGCCCTTCATGAGCGACCCCTCCCCCGCCAGCCAATTCGTCGAGGTCAACGGCCTGCGCCTGCATCACCTGGACTGGGGCGGCGCCGGGCGCACGCCGGTGGTGCTGCTGCACGGCATCCGCCTGCACGCCCATTGCTGGGGCGACTTCGCCCGCAGATATCGCGGAGACTACCGCGTGCTGGCGCTGGACGCCCGCGGCCACGGGGACAGCGCATGGTCGCCCGAGGGGGACTATCACCTGCATACCTATTACGAGGACCTGTGCGGGGTGCTGGAAGCGTGCGGACTGGAGCGGGTGATGCTGATCGGCCACTCCCTGGGCGCACGCACGGCGATGCTGTATGCCCATCTCCATCCGGAGCGGGTGGAAAAGCTGGTGCTGGTGGACATGGGCGCGGGGCTGCCCAACCCCATCAGCCGGCAGGATTTCTCCCGCATCACCGAAACCCCTCCGCCCCAGGACTTCGCCTCCCACGAGGAGGCCATCGTCTATCTGGGCGCCATTCTCAAGCAGGCGCCACGGGACATGATCGAGGAAAGCGTGGTGCACGGCATGCGGGAAAACCCGGACGGCCGCCTGACCTGGAAGTACGACCCCTCCCTGGGTATCGCGCCCCGCCCGGCGCCGGGCAAACGCGAGTGGGATCTGTGGGAGGCGGTGAAGACCATCGCCTGCCCGACCCTCCTGCTGCGGGGCGAGAACAGCAAGGTGGTGACCCCGGAGATCGCCGCGCGCATGGCCGCGGAAATGGCCGACTGCCGGCTGGAGGGCATCGCAAACGCCGGCCACGCCCTGTTCACCGAGCAGCCCGCCGCCTTCGCCGAAAGCGTGGGGCGCTTCCTCTCCGGCGCCCCATGACCGCCAGAGCCCCCCTGCGCATCGCCCATGCCTCGGACATCCACCTGGATACGGACTATTTCGGCGGCGAGGAAGACCTGGTCTCGCGGGACTATTGCCGCGGTGTTTTCCTGGCCCTGCTGGAGAAGCTCAGGAAGCAGGCGCCGCAACTGCTGATGCTGCCGGGGGACCTGTTCGACTCCAACCGCGCCTCGCGGGACACGATCGAATGGACGATGGAGCTGCTCTCCGCGCTGCCCTGGCCGGTGGTGATGATTCCCGGCAATCACGACTGCCTGGAGCCCGGCGGCATCTTCCACCGCCACGATTTCTCCCGCCTGCCCAACGTGGAGATGCTGCTCTCGGCGGACGGCGAGTCGCGGGAGTTCCCGGAATTGGGGGCGTTCGTGTGGGGCAAGGCCATGGTGGAGCACACCCCGCAGTACCGGCCCCTGGGGGGACTGCCCGCTCCGCGCCCCGGATTGTGGAACCTGGCCCTGGGCCACGGCATTTACGTGGGCAACGAGGGCAACGGCTACCGCTCCTCTCCCGTGGAGGCGGCGGAGATCGGGAACAGCGGCTACGACTATATCGCCCTGGGGCACCACCACGCCCTGCTGGACGTGTCCCGCGAGAGCACCGCCGCGTTTTACAGCGGTGCGCCCATCCCCATCTCGAAAGACAGCAAGGGCACCTACCTGATGATCGAGTTGGAGGAAGGGCAGCTCCCCGCCGTCACCATCCATACCCTGGAGTGAGGCCGCGCCCGGCGCCGCACTCTTAGTGCCTTTGGGGGGCGTTGCCCCGAAACGCTTGCGTGTCGCGCGTTTCTTCCCCCGCAATCTGTTTTTTCAGACAGAGGCTAATACATGTCCCTGGACAGATAGAGCCGCCAGTCCAGGTAGCAGGCCTTGTGAACGCCGTAGTCGTAGGCCCGGAAGCGGAACTCGTCCGGATCGTAGGGGGAGTGGGCGGCTTCGAGCCGTTCGAAGACCGCGCGGATGTCCTCCAGCAGCGGGGGGATGATTTCCAGGTGCTCCCGCAGGTAGGGCGAAAGATGGCGCTCGGCAAAGCCCACGCTCACGCCCAGCAGGGCGAAGCGGAAGTAATCGGCCAGGGGCTCCTGCGTTCCCGCGGGAATGAAGGGGGCGAATTCCCGCAAATTGACGGGCACCGGCGCCATGGCCTCGGCGGCCCGCACCAGGGCCTTGCTGTCGTCGAAGGCCCCGGAAGGCCGGTGCTCCGTCTCCAGCACGCCCGCAAGCATATCGTCGTGTGCGCGCACCATGCGAAGTCCTCTCCCGGCCCCTTGTCCACCGGTGATTGCACCATCTCAAGGAGCTGGTGTCTCTGGAGCCGATTCAGGTATGCCGCAATTGTACAGCATGCCCGGCGCGTTTGCGACGGGAGAAGAGAAGCGCGGAGGCGCGGGAATGCGGGCGGAGTGGGGGGGGACAGCCGGGGCGGGGGCCGGATCAGACGGCCTTGGCCTCCAGCAGATCGGCGTCGGAAATGACTTCCCAGTGCCTGGGATGCTCGGCCAGGCTCCGCATCAGCTTGAGATTGAGGGAGTGGCCCGACTTGATGCCACGGTACTCGCCCAGCACGGGATAGCCCAACAGGGAGAGGTCCCCGATGGCGTCGAGAATCTTGTGGCGCACGAACTCGTCGGCGAAGCGCAGGCCGTCGCCGTTGAGTACGCTGCCGTCCCGGCCCAGTCCCACCGCGTTGTCCAGGCTCGCCCCCAGGGCAAGACCCTTGGCGTGCAGGGTCTGCAGGTCTTCCTCGAAGCCGAAAGTGCGGGCCTTGGCCACTTCGGACACGAAGTTTTGCGGGCTCAGGCGCAGCTTGAGGGACTGGCGGCGCACGACGGGATGGGGAAAATCAATGGTGAAGGCGAACATGGGCGCGGGCGCCGGATAGAGCCCCGCGAACTTGTCCCCGTCCCGCACCTCGATGGGGGCCGTGATCCTGATGGAGCGCCTGGGCGCGCCCTGAAGCTGGTGGCCCACTTCCATGATGCGGGCCACGAAGGGCAGCGCGGAACCATCCATGGCCGGGATTTCCGTGCCCTGGGTGAAAATGACCGCGTTGTCTATCCCCAGGCCTCTCAGGGCGGCCAGCACATGCTCGACCGTTCCGATTTCCATGCCGTCCCGGCCCAGGCTGGTGCTGTTGTTGGTGTGCACCACGAATTCGGCCTTGGCGGGGATTTCCACCTGGCGTTGGCCGTTGTTGACCCGGAAGGTGATGCCCGTATCGGCGGGCGCGGGCAAGAGGCTGATGGTGACGTTGTTGCCGGAATGGAGGCCGATCCCATGAATGTGGCAGGGAGTCCTCAAAGTTTGCTGCTGCATGGTGGAGGTCTTTCTCTGTCGCTATATCTTTGTCTGAATTCCGGGTCTCTTTCCAGATCTCTGGCTATGTCTGCCCGTGCCCTTCGCTTCCGCCTGGCAATGCGCCGCATTCACCAAATCGGGTCTTCATGGACCCTCTCACGAAGGATGAATGCAGTGGGTATCTCAATCACTGTATTTCAAGCAAAACTGCAATTATCGGGCCAGTGGTAAACGCAAGGAATAACAGCGGCTTGGCGTTGGAGGGAAGAAACGGGGGCGGGCGAGGTGTGGCGGATTTGCCTGATACTGTGGTGAAACAGACGCAGTACCCGCTCCCGCAAAAGGGGTGGAAAGGCGGGTGATTTCTTTGCCTCGCGCCTCTGACTACCAGAACGCGGAGAGCCAGAGCGCCTCCACGAACAGGGCGCTGCCCGCATAGGCCGCCATGGGCAGCCAGGGGTCGTAGGGCACCATCATCCATTGGTCCTCGTAGCCGTCGTCATCGTCGTCCCGCCGCGCCTGCTCCTGCTCCTCGTTCAGCAGGGACTGCTGCCGCGCGCGCTCGCGCTCCATGCGTTCCTTGTTGACGCTGGAGCCCTGCAAGATCACGTCCTCGATCACGTCCTCGCCGGAAACCCGGGCGCCGTCCTCCGCCACGTAGCCCAATTCTCCGACGGAAATCTGCGAGGAGGCCACTTCCTCCAGCTCCTTGAAGAACGAGGAGCCCAGGGCCAGATCGAACTTCCAGTCGGGATTTTCGAAGAATTTCCCCTCGGCCAGCATGGCCAGGAAGATCAAGCGGTAGATGTCCACGCCCTTGTATTCGGCCACGGCCACCCGCAGGTCGTTCCAGCGCGAATCCTCCAGGAAGTCCTGGTCCAGGTCCGCGAACGTCCCATCGGCCAGGTCCACCCGCGCGAAGATGTCGAAATGCACCAGGTAGCTCTGCTGCTGGTGCAGCATGTTCTGGTAGGCCTGCCGGCCCCGCTCGGTGGGGCGGTAGTGGTCGTCCTCCGCGATTTCCACCAGGTCCTCGGCCGAGAGGTACTCGAACAGCTTCTCCAGCAGTTCGTCGTCCTCCTGCTCCAGCAGGGCGGCGTGATAGTGCTCCGGCTCGTTGATGACGCGGTCCATCAGGATCAGCCCGGCGAACTGGCGCTGCAGGGCCTCGTCAAGACGGGGGCGCGGGGCGGGGGCGGCGCTCATGGGATGATCCGTGACGGGGCGCCCGGGGGCATGCTTGCGATGTGATCGGCCATAGGGGCCATGATAGCGGTAATCCACCCCGGGATTCAAATTCGTATTGCGCCTGACCACTAAAACCTCGCGCGAAAAGCGGGGAACACAATGACGGAAACTGGAGAAGCCGCCAGCAGCGGCCGGAATGGAGATTTCCCGCAAGACGGGGTTTTAGTGGTCAGGGGGGTGAGGCAAAAAAGACGAGGCTGCGCAATCCAGCGGCAAGCGCCGTTCCCGGCAAGGGCGCTTCGCGAAGCGCCCCTACGAATATTCGGAATGGTTGGTGATGGTCCCCAGCGGACAGGCAAAAAAAACGCCCGCCCCCCGTATCAGGGAGCGGGCGATAGACACAAGTCA